>JAEIOE010000015.1 GCA_016342455.1 Mycoplasmatota bacterium
GGAACACGCCAAAGAGAACTTACTTGTTTTCAAGTTAAGTATCTTTTAAAGAGTAACGTCAGTTACTTTTGTTCTTGAATTATATAAATTAAACTTTATGTCTGAATTCTTTGATCTTTGTAGAAATATCAAACTTTGTTTTATTTTCTGTTCCTTGTCTAATCCTATGGAAATTATTTTTATGTCTCCAAAAGATTAAAATAACGGATATGAATAATATAAAGACAAAGGTTAAATCATAATGAGGGAATTCACCACCAAAATACATTGCTAAGCCAACATAGAATGCAATAACTGTTGAAATAACAGAAGCAATCGAAACATAACGTGTTGACAATACCATGATAATAAAAGCGGGTAAAATACTAAGCGCCATTAACGGTGCGTATCCTAACATTAATCCAAAGGAAGTGGCTACGCCTTTTCCACCTTTAAACTTAAACCAAATAGGGAACACATGCCCTAATACAGCAGCGAAACCATAAATTAAGGGATGCAATAAGTCGCTGTTTACAAAAATAACATCATTTTTAAATAAGTATACAACAAGACCACCTTTTAAAGTATCAAGAATTAAAACAAGGGTTCCGATTACTTTACCGAATACTCTGTAAGCATTTGTAGTTCCTAAGTTTCCAGAACCATGTTTTCTAATATCATCTTTTTTAATAAATTTTCCTAAAATATATGAGAAAGGGATAGACCCAATTAAGTAAGCAATTATAACTAAAACAAATTTAAACATTTTCATTCCTCCATAATGCTGAATTATACCAAAAAAAAGCCAAAAAAGAAAGAAAAAGTTTGAATAATTTGGTATAATATTTAGTAGAGAATAAAAGAGGTAAGTAAATGGCAAAAACTAACAATGACTACAATGCAAATTCACTACAAATACTAGAAGGCTTAGAAGCAGTTCGAAAACGTCCTGGAATGTACGTTGGATCAACGGACACAAGAGGCCTTCATCATTTAGTATGGGAAGTGATTGATAATTCTATAGATGAGGTATTAGCTGGCTTCGGGAAAACAATTAAAGTTGAGGTATTAGAAGATAACTCTATCTGTGTTACTGATGATGGGCGAGGAATGCCAGTAGACAAACACAAATCCGGTTTAAGCGGGGTTGAATTGATTTTCACTAAGTTGCACGCAGGAGGAAAATTTTCTTCTGATGGCGCATATAAAGTATCTGGTGGACTTCATGGCGTTGGTGCCTCAGTTGTTAATGCGCTATCTGAATTTTTAGAAGTAACAGTACATCGTGATGGTCTAATTTATAAAATGCGTTTTGAAAATGGTGGTAAATTAGTAGAAGATTTAATTGTAATGGGAGAAACCAAAAAAAGTGGAACTCAAGTTTGGTTTAAACCAGATCAATCTATTTTCTCAACAACTTTATATAATTTCCAAACATTAGAAGATAGAATTAGAGAAAGTGCTTTTTTAATCAAAGGATTAAAGATGCAATTAGTCGATCACCGTTCAAAACAAAAAAGATCTTTCAGCTATGAACATGGAATCAAAGAATATGTAGAATATATTAATAAATCAAAAACTGGTATTAACAAACCGGTTTATTTCCATGGAAAAAGTAACTCAATTGAAATAGAAGTTGCTTTCCAATATACAAAAGCTTACTCTGATAATATTATTTCTTTTGTTAATAATGTAAGAACCAGAGATGGTGGAACACATGAAACAGGATTTAAATCAGCTTTCACAAAAGTATTCAATGAATACGGTAGAAAGATGAATTATATCAAGGAAAGAGACTCTTCTTTGGAAGGAACCCATGTTAGAGAAGGGTTAACTGCAATTATTTCTATTAGAATTCCAGAAAACTTACTTCAATTCGAAGGACAAACAAAAAATAAACTAGGTACCCCTGAGGCAAGACCTGCCTTAGAAACTTTGGTATCAGAAAAACTAAATATCTATTTAACGGAAAACCCTGCTATTTCAAATAGCTTATTAGAAAAAGCGGTAAATGCAAGACAAGCATGGGACGCAGCTAGAAAAGCAAGAGAAGATGCAAGGCTTGTTAAAAAGATTAGGAAGCAAGAAACAATACTTTCTGGTAAACTATCGCCAGCTAGCACCAAAAACGCACTAGTCAATGAATTATTCCTTGTAGAAGGGGATTCAGCAGGAGGCTCTGCGAAACAAGGTAGAGATAGAACGTTCCAAGCAATTCTTCCTTTGAGAGGAAAAGTAATAAACGCTGAAAAACAAAAAATAGAAGACGTATTAAAAAACGAAGAAATCTCAACGATTATCTCCACAATCGGAGCTGGGTTAGGTAGCGACTTTAATATCTTAAAAGCAAATTATAATAAAGTAATTATTATGACCGATGCGGACACAGATGGTGCTCATATTCAGGTGTTATTAATTACGTTCTTCTTTAGATATATGCCAGAGTTAATCGCAGCTGGTAAACTATATATTGCCCTACCACCTTTATACAAGATTTCAAGCAATACAAAAGGTTTCTTTTATGCTTGGGATGAAATTCAAAGAGAGAATATTTGCAAGAAATTAAAAAAATATACTATTCAAAGATATAAAGGATTAGGTGAAATGAATTCCCTTCAACTATGGGATACAACAATGGACCCTAGAAAAAGAGCTTTAATTCAAGTTAATATTGATGATTTATCAGAAGCAGAGAAAAGAATTCAAGTTTTAATGGGCGATGATGTTGAACCAAGAAAAGAATGGATTGATAACTTTGTATCATTTGAAAACGATGATGACTTTGAAATTGGGGTGACAATAAATAATGGCTAAAAAAAAATCCGTAAAATCAAAGATTGATGAATACGTAGAAAATATCGTCCCAATGAATCTTGAAAAGATTGTTGGTGATCGATTTGGTAAGTATTCAAAATATATCATTCAAGAACGTGCCTTACCAGATGTAAGGGATGGCTTAAAACCAGTACAAAGAAGAATACTTTTTGCGATGCATGCCTTAGGTATGCAAAGCACAAAACCATATAAAAAGTCAGCTAGAATCGTTGGTGACGTTATCGGTAAGTACCATCCTCATGGAGATACTTCGGTATATGATGCGATGGTGAGAATGAGCCAATCATGGAAAACAAATGCTTTACTAGTGGACATGCATGGTAATAATGGTTCTATAGATAATGACCCAGCAGCCGCAATGCGTTATACAGAAGCTAGGTTATCACCATATTCAGAAGCAATGTTAAAAGATATCGATAAAAAGACAGTTACTTTTATTCCAAACTTTGATGACTGCGAACTAGAACCTACCGTGTTACCAGCTAAATTTCCAAATCTTTTAGTAAATGGTTCTCAGGGAATGGCTACAGGATACGCAACCAATATACCTCCACATAATCTTGTAGAAGTATTGGAAGCAGTAAAATACAGAACAAAGAATCCTCATTCTGAACTTGAGGATATTTTAGTATATATTAAAGGACCTGATTTTCCTACCGGAGGAATTGTGGAAGGTATCAAAGATATTAAAAAAGCTTTCAGAACCGGAAAAGGAAAAGTAACGATAAAAGCAAAGGTTAAAGTAGAAGATACTTCTTTAATCATCGACGAAATACCCTATGGTGTATGTAAATCAGACCTAGTAAGAAAAATAGATGATATCAGACTGAAAAAGAAAATAGATGGTATTGTTGAAATTAAAGATATGTCTGACCGTGAAGGTTTATGTATTGTGATTAACTTAAAGAAAGAAATTTCTTCAGAAGTTATTCTTGCTTACTTATACAAAAACACGGATCTAAGAGTATCATTTAGTTACAATATGGTAGCTATCTGTCAAAGAAGTCCAAAATTATTGTCTATCTTAGAAATTATTGACGAATTTATTCAACATCAAAAAGAAGTTATCAGAAACCGTTCCAACTATGAATTAAGAGGAGCTGAAAAACGTAGACATATTGTTTTAGGTTTCCTAAATATGGTGGATATCCTTGATGAAGTAATCGCTGAAATTAGACAATCACTTGGAAAAAGAGACGCAACGAATCGTTTGATGGAACGATTTAATTTCACGGAAGTTCAAGCGGATGCAATCGTTTCTTTACAACTATATCGTTTATCAAATGCAGATGTGAAAGAAATGAAAAAAGAAGCAACAGAACTGACAAAAGATATTAAAAGATTACAACAAATTCTTACAAATGAAGAAGTGCTAGAATCTGTTATTATTGAAGAAATCCAAGAAATTATTTATAATCAACCGATAGCTCGTAAAACGGAGATTCAAGATGAAGTAGAAAGAGTTGAAATTGATATTCAAGAACTTATTGAAAACGAAGAAGTCAAATTTGTTGTGTCAAGAGATGGTTATATTAAACGTGCTTCTTTAAAGTCATTCCAAGCAACACCAGGAAGTACTGGCTTAAAAGAAAACGATCTTGTTTTAAAACAATGTAGTTTAAATACAAGAGACACTATTCTTTGTTTTACAAACTTTGGTAATTATATTATCTTACCAGCATATAAAGTTCCTGACCGTAAATGGAGAGACACAGGAGAGTATATTTCTAACTTCGCTCATTTAGGTTCTTTAGAAAGAATCATAGACTTCATTGTAGTTAGTTCTTTCGATGAGGATAAACTCGTTTTACTAGCAAATGAAGAGGGTCAAATAAAACAAATTCTTCTTAGTGAGTTCCAAAAAACAAGAACGAACCGAACTTATAACTGTATGCCTGCTAGCAAAGTAAACCAACTGGTATCAGTTGATTTAAAAGAATCATATGATAGATTTGCGATCTTAGCTTCGGAAAGTGGTTATGTATTAAAATATCCAATAGAAGAAATACCAGTTCAATCTTTAAACGCAAAAGGCGTGAAAGGTATGAATTTAAGAGATGATTTATTAATAGGGGCAAAATATTCAACAAATATCACAAAAGATGAAGTAATCTTCCTAACAAACAGAGGTGGATTAATTAGAGAGTTTACATCAAATATTGATATAAACAGACGACCTGCTAAAGGAAAGCGTTATTTAAAAACAGTCAAAAGTAATCCATATCTATTTAAACAAATGATCTGTGAAAACATCTTTAGACTGAAAGATAGCATTACTCTTAGAATCTTAGGTGAAAAAGAAGATTTGGTAATTGAAGCTAATGATCTAAAACCAGATCGCTATGAAAATGGAATTCCTTATATTTCTCAAAAGAAAAAACCTACTTACTTACTATGTGATAAAGATAATTTTAAAGAAACGAATGCTATTTTAGAAAAACTAGCAGATTCTGTTACAGAAGAAATAGAAGAACCAGAATCTGATGATGTAATGTATGAGTTAGAAAAGATTATTTCAGGAAACAAAACAATGAAAGTAAAAGAAATCGTTATTGAAGAAGTAGAAGATACAGATATGGAAGAAGAGGAAGAAGATGAACTAGATGAGAATGTAGTTCAACAGACGCTCTTTTAACACATAAAAATCATAAAGATAAGCTAAAATAGATACTGGAGATGATTAAATGAAAAAAATACTTATGTTGGTGTCGGTTTTAATCCTTGGATTTAGCCTAACTGGCTGTACTAGCCTTTTTGGTGATACCGAAACTACAACAACTACAGAAGCAATTATAGTTGATACTGATAATATTATTGATATTTCTACAGTATCGGCATTACAAACGATAGAAATGAATAAATCATATCGATTAACAGCTGATATTGATTTATCAGACGAGGAATGGATTCCTTTAGGAGACTATTCTCTTCCATTTATGGGAAACTTTGATGGAAATGGACATACCATATCAAATCTTACAATTACTACAGATTATTTGTATAGCGGCTTGTTTGGAAAAGTGTCAGGGAATATAACTGACTTGAATTGTGAAAATTTTTCAATTGTTTATGAAACAGATTTCTTAACCTATGCTGGCTTAGTTGCTGGATTTACTGACGGTAATATAGATAACGTAACAGTGGATGGTTCTATTGATATTACAAACACTGGGATGAATTCTTATGTTGGTCTATTAATTGGATTTAGCCAAGGACCACTTGACAATCTAACATTAGCCTCAGAATTCCTACCAAATGTGATTTCGAATAACACAGTAACAGGTACAGTTTTATTAGATTCAGACAATATCGCTTTTGTTGGTGGAATGATTGGTAAAACATTTAATTCAAATGTAACAGATAACTTTGCGAACACAGATGTTTCAGTTTCTTTACATGATTACTTTGGTTATGTCGGTGGATTTATCGGAGATAATTACGGAGGAATCTTAATTGGTTTCGAAGAAGATGTTGATGATTCTAATATTTACATAGAAAATAATGTTTCTATTTCAGTTATTGATGTAACTATCGAACAAAATGATGTATCAATTGGAGGATTTATCGGCTATAACCACTCAGGCTATAACAGAGATAATTATTCAGAGACTGATTTAACAGTATCTGGTACGAACTTAGAAACAACAGAAGTAAATGTTGGTGGCTATATAGGTGAAAACTGGAACTCAGTAGTAATGAACACAGTAACAGTTTATAGCTATACAGAAAACTTAGAAACTGACTTTGTGAATAACAATATTTTATTTATGATAGGACAAAACTTTTCAGAAGCAGATTTTTTAAACAACTATGTAGCTTGTTTAACGGAAGATATCGATACAACAACTGTTGCTGGATTAACAGAAATAAGTGCAACAGATTATGAATCAAATACTTTTTTCCAAGACTCTTTAAGTTGGGAAACAGAACAAATTAATAAAATACTTAATTAATCGACTTAAAAAACAATTAAAGACGGATTAAACCGTCTTTTTCTTGTGTAAATGTTGTCAAAATTGATTAAATGACTATGTTTTTAACTGCTTTTAGAGTATAATTAGACTATATTTTTTTAAAAGGTGATACGATGAATTGCATTCAATCAATAAGGAGAAATCCAGTTCCTAATGATGTTTTTTTAAAAACAACAAAACTATATTATCAAATGGGAAAAAACGATTATTATCAATCGCTTTTTTCTGATAGTTACGAACACATTTCTGAATCTGTTGCAAATCAAGACGCTTATTCTTTCTTTAGGGTCTTTTTCCCTGAATACAAAATATCTGAGTCAAGGCTAAGAACACTATTGCTTGACTCAACCGTAGCTAAAAATACAGCTGAAAATCTCTACAAGAATATCATCTTTATCTTTAGACAAATAAAACAAAAAGATATAGAACCATTTGCTTTAAATGTAACCGAAGTAAATGACTTAGTAAGATTACTCTTTGGTCAAGCTTCGAAAGAAACTGTGCAATACAGACGTTTCAAAACGAAAAGTTATTCTTTAATTTCAAAAGAATCCGGCTCTATGCGTGAAAAATTAGAAAGTCTAATCAATGAATTTAAAGTAATTCAAAAAGAAAATAGCTTTGAACCATTAATCTTACATATGAATTTGATAGTTGATTTCTTAAACATGGATATCTATACTGGTGAGCGAAATGAATTAATAGCCATTTTATTATTATATGTTCTCATGATTCAAGAAGGATTTATTGTTTGTAATTATGTGTCATTTTTTGCTAAACTACATTTATATAAAGATGATTTTGATAAAGCTTTAGCACTCTGTAAGTTCCAATGGACAGAGGGTTTATCAGAACTAATGCCAATGCTGAGATTGTTTATCAAAATCTATACAGAGTTATATTACGATTTATCAGAAAGAGCGAGAGATTTTGAATATGAATCGAAACTAGAAATATCAAAATCTGATTACATTGAAAATACAATTATGAAATTAGATGAAGTCTTTGCTAAAGAAGAAATTAGAAAAAGACATCCATTAATTTCAGATTCGACAATTAATAGAACCTTAAAAAGACTTCAAGAAGAAGATAAAATTCGACCTCTTGGTAAGGGAAGATCTGCAAAGTGGATTAAATTGGTGAAAAGCACTAAAAAAATGAACTTTCACGAACAATTAAACTTAGATTTAGGAGACAAATAAGATGAATGAACAAATGATTGAAAAAATAAAAGAGTCATTAAGAGAAGATATTCCTTCTATTGATGTATCAAGTTATTATCTTTTTGAAGATGAATTATCAACAGGGAAATTTATCGCAAAAGAGAATGGAGTTATTTCTGGACTTGATGTATTAGTAGAAACATTTAAAATAATAGATCCAGAAACAAAGATAGAATTAATAAAACATAATGGTGAAACTGTTCAATGCGGTGATATCTTAGCTACGGTAACTGGTAGAACGAAATCAATCCTTCAGTCAGAAAGAGTAGGGCTCAACTTCTTACAAAGAATGTCAGGTATCGCTACAATGACTAGAAAATTTGTAGACCAAACCGAAGGTTTTGATACCTTAATTCTTGACACAAGAAAAACAACGCCAAGCTTAAGATTTTTTGAAAAAAGAGCTGTTGTCGATGGTGGAGGAACGAATCATAGAATGAATTTATCAGAAATGGTTATGTTAAAAGATAATCATTTAAAGGCTGCGAATTCAATTGTAGAAGCATGCGCGTTTATCCGTTCAAAAGTTGGTAAAAATATGAAAATTGAAGTAGAAGTAGAAACAATAGAAAAATTTAAGGAAGCACTTAATTCAGAAGCGAATATCATTATGTTAGATAATATGTCAAATGAACTTATGAAAGAGTGTGTAGAATTAAACCAACATAAAAAAGTATTGGAAGCTTCAGGCAATATGACTGTAGATAGAATCAAATCAGTTTGTGAAACTGGAGTGGATACGATAAGTGTCGGAGCTTTAACACATTCTTATAAATCTTTAGATATTTCTTTAAAATTCTAGCAAGTCCTTTATAAAAAGAAAGTCACAGTATTTGATACTTTGACAGAAAGAGTGGAGTTTTGTTAAAAAGTAAATATGTTTGGAAAACAAAAGTAGATGGTCTTGTTCCTAATGATGAGATATTTACAACAATACTTAAAAACAGAGATATTGATGATTATAAAAGTTACTTTTCTTTAGGAGGAGAATCATTGATTGACCCTTATAAATTAAACGATATGCAAGTTGCTAGGGATCGTATTTTTTTAGCAATTGAAAGAAAAGAAAAAATCATTGTCTTTGGAGATTATGACTGTGATGGAATTTGTTCTATATCGCTTCTATATCGTTCTTTAAAGCAATTAGACGCAGATGTGTATTATGACTTACCAAATCGCTTTAGGGATGGGTACGGTCTAAATATGCGTGCAGTAGAAGAAATTAAAGAAGCAGGAATAAAACTTGTAATCACAGTAGACAATGGTGTAAGTTGTATTAAAGAAGTGGCAGCTTTAAACGAAGCAGGAATAGATACTATTATTACAGACCATCATGAATTTGGAGACACTTTACCATCTGCACTTGCAATTCTTCATACGCAATTAAGTGATGCCTATGAATTTAAAGATATCGCTGGAGTTATGGTTGCCTTTAAATTAGCGCAAGCCTTAATCGGTGAAAAAGCAAATGAGTATTATGATTTAGCAATGATTGGAACCTTAGCGGATTTAATGCCGTTAAAGAATGAAAATCAAGCAATGGTGAACCTAGGTTTAAAACAAATGAAGAATACTACTAATTTAGGACTTAAAAAATTAATTGAGTTTTCTAATTTAGATATTATTAACGTTACAGCTATTTCTTTTAAAATAGCACCTAAAATTAATAGTAGTGGACGTTTAGGGAAAGCCTTAGAAGCGGTGAAGCTTTTAGTGGCTGATGAATATAAAGATGTAAATGAACTGATTTTAAAAATAGAGAAAAACCATGCTTCTAGGAAGAAATTCACTGAAGAATCATTTAAGCTTTGTGAACAATTTGTAAATGCTGATGACCAAGTAATCGTAATAGCTCATGAAGGATTGCACGAAGGTGTTATTGGTATCTGTGCCCAAAAGATTGTTGAGAAGTATCAAAGGTCTGCTTTAATACTTACCTTAGATTCTGAGGGTATCGGAAAAGGCTCAATGCGTTCATTTGGAGATCAAAATATCTTAGATATGCTTCATGCAAATAAAGAATATTTATTAAGGTATGGAGGTCACTCTCAAGCGGCGGGACTTCAAATCAAAGAAGAAAACATTGATGCTTTAAAAATAGGGTTAAATTCAATGTCTTTTGATGGAGTAGATCCTGTATTGAATTGTGATATGGCTTTAGACCTTTGTAACATTAAAATTGATACTATTCAAAAAATTCAAGATCATTCTTTCTTTACAGCGATGTACTTATTTAATGGTTTAGTTGTTAGTAAAAAACAAATTCTTGGTGGGAAACATACCAAATTAATTCTTGATTGTCATGGAATGAAATTTGATGCACTACACTTTAATAGTTTAGAGTATTATCATTCTTTAGAAAATGGAGATCATATTAATGTAGTTGCTGGATTGAATGTAAATAACTACAGAAATCAAAAGAAAATACAATTAATGATTAAGGATGTATCATGTCCTAACCTTCAAGTATTGGATATGAGAGAATCAAAAGATTACAATAATGATGTGAAATGGGTCTTTAATGATTTTTGGGAAATTAACGATTCTATCCTACTAGAAAACGACCTTGAAACTTTGATAATGGATCATTACAATACAAAAACAATAATAATTGGTCCTAAGAAAACAAAGATCAACTTAAATAAACTGGTTTATAAGCCAGAACTTGGTAAAATATACCAAATGTTAAAAGAAATTCATGAATTTAAGCTAGACCTCTTATTAAGACGTCTAGAATATGATAA
This sequence comes from Mycoplasmatota bacterium, assembly GCA_016342455.1. Classification (GTDB taxonomy): domain Bacteria; phylum Bacillota_I; class Bacilli_A; order Izemoplasmatales; family Hujiaoplasmataceae; genus 4572-104. The sequence goes on from JAEIOE010000015.1 coordinate 10,756, forward strand.
ACTAATACTTAAATATGCGATTAAAATCTTTTTTGAACTAGATTTAATCTATAAACAAGAAGATTTCTATGTTGTAAGAGAAGATGCTTTAAAAACAGACTTACAAAATTCTCCAACTTATGTTAAATTAGAAGGAGTGAAAAAACAACTTGATTTCTTATATCAAGATTATGTTTCTCATATTAGGACCTACTTTAAAAAACAAATGGAGGAATAACCAATGAAATACGAGGATTATATAACTAACGTACCTAATTTCCCTATAGAAGGTATACAGTATAAAGATATTACACCACTTATCGGAAACGGTAAAGCATTTAAAGCCGCAGTCCAAGAATTATCAGCTTTTGCGAAGGCTCAAGGTGCTACCGTTATTATCGGACCAGATGCGAGAGGATTTATTGTTGGCTGTCCTGTGGCCTGTGAATTAGAACTAGGCTTTGTGCCAGTTAGAAAACCTGGTAAGTTACCTCGAGAAGTATTAGAATATGATTATTCTTTAGAATACGGTAAGAACACACTTTGTATTCATAAAGACGCTATTAAAGCAAACGATAAAGTAGTGATTATGGATGACTTATTAGCTACAGGTGGTACTATTCAAGCTACTGTAAAAATGGTAGAAGAACTTGGTGGAGAAGTTGTAGGAATAGGTTTCTTCATTGAATTAGTTGACCTAAACGGCAGAGATAAAATTAAAGATTATCCAATTAAAGTATTAATTCAATACTAGGAGGACTAGTTTGACAAAAGAAGATATTTATTTACCCTTGCATGAAGCCTTAATTAAATATCTAACAAAAGACTCTCACCTTGATAGAATAAGGCGAGCTTTTGACTATGCGAATGAAAAACATACGGGTCAATTCCGCAAATCAGGGGAACCATATATTGTTCATCCTCGTGATGTAGCTATTACTTTAGCTAATTATAGGGTAGATCCAAACACGATTATATCTGGTCTTCTTCACGATATTATTGAAGATACAGAAACAACTTATGCAGAAGTAAAAGAAGAGTTTGGCGAAGAAGTTGCGGACATTGTAGAAGGATTAACAAAATTACACTTATTGCACTATACAGGTTCTAAAGAATCCCAACAATTAAAAAACTATCAAAAAATGGTCTTAGCTATGGCAAAAGATATTCGAGTAATTTTCGTTAAACTAGCAGATAGACTGAATAATATGCGCACTTTATCCTATTTAGATGATGCAAGACAAACTAGAATTTCTCGTGAAACGCTAGATGTATTCGCACCAATTGCCCATCGTTTAGGGATGTATCGATTAAAAGCAGAATTAGAAGATTTATCTTTTAAATACCTATATCCAGCTGAGTATCTAGATGTTGCTAAACTTTTAAATGAAAAGAAATCAACTAGAGAAACTGATGTTCAGAATATGATTGGTGATTTAACTGAATTATTAGATAGTGAACACTTTGAATTCTCTGTAAAAGGTAGAATTAAAAATATTCACTCTGTTTATTATAAAATGAAAGTAAAAGAAGTTGATTTTGAAGAAATCAACGACTTGCTTGCTTTAAGAATTGTGGTAAATACAATTAGTGACTGTTACAGAGCTATTGGGATAGTACATTCTAAATTTGTACCATTACCAGGTAGATTTAAAGATTATATCGCTATGCCAAAACCAAATATGTATCAATCTCTTCATACAACAGTTGTGAGCCGTGGTAAAATATTTGAAATTCAAATTAGAACAAGAGAAATGGATGAAATCGCCGAAAAAGGTGTTGCTGCACATTGGGCTTATAAAGAAAATGTATCGAAAACGACAAATCGTAAGAATATTGAAACATTGGTTTCTTCAAAATTAAGATGGTATTCTGAATTAGTTAAATATACAGAAGAAAATGATTCAGATGAGGAAATTCTTAATATCTTTACTGAAGATATTTTGAATGCTAATGTTTATGTATTTACTCCTAAGGGAGACATTATTGACTTACCTCAAGGAGCTACTCCATTAGATTTCTCATTTAGAATTCATACGAAGGTCGGAGAAAAAACGGTTGGAGCGATAGTGAATGGTAAAATAAGACCACTTGACTATACTTTAAAAACTGGTGATCTAGTAGAAATTAAAACTTCAAAAAACTCAGTAGGGCCAAATGAAAACTGGTTAAAAATAGCTAAAACTTCTAATGCAAGATCTAAAATAAAGAATTTCCTTAATAAACAAAGAAGAGAATTCTTAATCGAAAAAGGAAAAGAAGATTTAGATAGAGAATTACAAAACAGAAGAATAGAACTCACGATAACAGATAAATTAGTATCAGATACTTTCTTAATTAGAAATATTAAGACCTTAGAAGATCTTCAATATGAAATCGGGAAGAACGTTGTCTCTCCAATTGGGGCAGTAAATCTTTTAACAGGTAAGGAAGAGTTAACAGATGAAGATATTTTAGAAAAAATAAATTCAGCTGAACCAGCAAAAAAACGTTACGTTCACTCTAATATTAACATCATAGTGGAAGGACTAGACAAACCATCTGTTAGACTAGCAAATTGTTGTAATCCAGTATTTGGAGATGAAATAATAGGTTTTGTTAGTAGAAACTCAGGTATTGTAGTCCATAGATCAAGCTGTAATAATGTTGAAAGTTTTGAAAAAGAAAGATTACTAGATGTATTTTGGGGTAATAATATTATCGTTAAGTATGACTGTAGTTTAAAAATATTAGTATTAAATAGAGATAATGTATTAGCTGAGATTGTTCATGCAGCTACATCATCTAAGGCAAAAATATTAAAAGTGTCTGCTCAATCAAATAATTTGAAAGAAGGAATTATTAAAATGAAGATTCAAATTGGGTCTTTAGTTGAGTTAGATCAAGTGATTGTAAATATCCAAAAAATTAGGGATATTTATTCCATTGAAAGGATTAGTTAATGAAAGTAGTTGTTCAACGAGTTAAAGAAGCTTCTGTATCGGTAAATCAAAAAGTAGTATCAAGTATCAAACAAGGATACTTGTTATTAGTTGGTTTTCATAAAACAGACTCCCTTAATGAACTTGAGTATATAGCAAGGAAAATCGCTAAGTTAAGAGTTTTCTCTGATAATGATGACAAAATGAATCTTTCTATAGATGATGTGTCAGGAGAAATCTTATCCATCTCACAATTCACGCTATATGGAGAAACGCATAAATCAAATCGACCTTCGTTTACGGAAGCGATGGACTATAAATTGGCAAATGATTACTATGGAAGCTTTAACGATATTTTAAGAAAAAAATATGGTCTTAACGTTTTAATTGGTGCCTTCGGAGAAAACATGGATGTGTCTCTTGTAAACGATGGCCCAGTTACTATCATTATAGAGAAAAACAATCAGTGACTTTATTTGACTAAACAGTCAAAGTTTATTATAATATGATGTATAAATTCATTTTAAATTATGGAGGCAATTATGGACAAAAAACAAGTGATTTTTGATAAAATCAAAGAAATCGTAATTCAAGAATTAGGTGTTAAACCTGAAAAAGTAACTTTAGATGCTGGATTAGCCGAAGATTTTGGAGCGGACTCTTTAGATGCGCTAGAATTATTCAACCAAATTGAGAGTGAATTTTTAATCACAATTTCTGATGAAGCAGCTACTGAAATGAAAGTAGTTACTGACTTAGTTGAATATGTATCTGATAAAGTAAGCGATGAGTATTTCGAATAATCAATTAGAAATCCTCTAGTACGGATGTCGTCCTTTCAAAAGAGGACGACTTTTTCAAAAAGAATAGGAGATAGACATGATAAATAAAATTAAAGGTACTTATGATATATTACCTACTGAATCAAAAAAATGGCAAGAGTTAGAAGCAGTTATCGCTAATGTTTCTAAATTATTTAATTTCAAAGAGATACGAACTCCAATATTTGAAAATTCCGAGTTATTTCATAGAGGTGTCGGAGAAACAACTGACATTGTAAAAAAAGAAACATATGATTTTACTGATCGCGGGAAAAGGAGTATTACATTAAGACCAGAAGGAACAGCTTCTGTTGTTCGTGCTGTACTTGAAAATAAGTTGTACGCAGATGGTAATCAACCACAAAAGCTATATTATTATGGACCTATGTTTCGATATGAAAGACCTCAAAAAGGTAGATATCGTCAATTCTACCAATTTGGAGCGGAAGCTATTGGATCTAACTCACCACTATTGGACGCTGAAATCATTAATTACGCAGCGACGTTTTTAGAAGCATTGAGAATTAACAATATTACGATTAAAATTAATTCTTTAGGTTCTGATGAATCAAAGAAAAACTACAAAGAAAAACTAATTGAATATCTAAAACCGAACATGGCAAATTTATGTTCAGACTGTAATCGCCGATATTTAGAAAACCCACTAAGAGTTTTAGACTGTAAAATAGATAAGTTTAATCCGGTATTAGAAAATGCACCAAAGCCACTCGATTACTTAAGTGATAGCGATAGATATCACTTTGACCAAGTAATCAACGCTTTAGATGCCTTTGGATTAAAGTATGAAATAGACAAATCTTTAGTAAGAGGATTAGATTACTACACTCACACTGTATTTGAAATAGATGCGGACCTAGAAAGTTTAGGCGCTCAATCTACATTAGTAGGTGGGGGAAGATATAATAATTTAATAGAGTCACTAGATGGACCATCGGTACCTGCTGTAGGTTTTGCGTTTGGGGTAGAAAGATTACTATTAGCCTTAGAATCAGTGAAACAACCAGAACAAGTACCTTCCATACATTGTTTTATGATTCCTTTAGGTGATGCTGTACAAGACAAAGCCTTAAGCATTATCAATGAGTTAAGACATGGCGGATTAATTGTTGATTATGATTTCTTTAATAAAAATCTAAAAGGTAAATTTAAACAATCTGAGAGATTAAATCCAATGTTTAACTTAATATTTGGAGAAGAAGAAATGAAGCAAAACGTGATAAATGTAAAAAACACAAGAACACATGTTGAAGAATCTGTTCCACTTGATAATCTATATCGATATTTAGTAAATATTTTATCGAACCCACAGGGTGGTTGTAGTGGCAATTGTTCTAGTTGTGATGATTGTTAGTTTTTTAAGAAATGACTGCATTAATGTTTTTAATTATGATATAATTATTAGATGAGGTTAAGTAATGAAGAAGAAACAAATTTCAGATGAATCTTTAAATCGTATAATTAAATATTTGGCTATAACACTGTTGTTTTTCGGGGTAATTTTTCTTGCAATGCAATTTTCTGATTTTTGGAATTGGATATTAGCCGCAATTAAGACAGTAGCCGTACCGGTTTTACTAGCTTATTTTACTTCGTTGATTGTATTCCCTGTAATCAAGTATCTTGAGAAAAAGGGAGTAGGACCAAGAGGTTTTTCTTTAGCGATTGTGTTTGTGTTAACAGTTTCAATTATCTTTGCTGGGTTTTATTACTTAATTCCAAGGATAGTTGAGGAAATAACAAACTTCTTTAATCGCGATGTACAAACAATTATTACCTATTTACAAACGGGATTAAGAGATGATTTTATATTTGGTACTGATATTTATGATCAAGTATATACCTATGTTACTGAAACAGATATTATTAGTTCTACCCTTGATAGTATGATTCCAAATCTTATCAATACCTTAACAGATTCATTGATTCCATTACTATCAAGTGTTATCTTATTACCTATTTTATTAATTTACTATTTATTGGATTATGAAGTAATATCTGAGAAAATACGTTCTGTAGTTCCTCAAAAGAATGCAAAGAACGTGGCGGAATTAGGTTCAAGGCTTAATAATACGATAGGTGCATATCTTAGAGGTCAAGTATTCTTGATGGTCGTCTTGGGGATTGTAGCTACCATTGTGTATCGACTCATTGGACTTAAGTACTATCTTGTATTTGGTGTTTTGGTTGGTATTACAAACGTTATTCCATATTTTGGACAAATTATCGCAGCCGTTCCACCGATTATATATACATTTATTGCGACAACAGGCCCAGGACCTATTACGGTTTTGGCAGTGAACTTAACACTTCAATTTATTGAAGGTAATATTTTCCAACCATTGATTATTGGACATCAATTATCAATGCATCCTATTGTCATTATTATATCGATTTTATTCTTTGGTTCCCTATTTGGCTTTGTAGGTATTATATTTGCATCTCCTTTAGCTGCTTCTTTAAGAGTAATATATAATTTTTATCGTGAAAAGAAACAAGAGAAGAAATTAAATACAAAAGCTGAGGCGAACACCTCATGATAAAAAAGAATAGACCAAAAATATCGACCCAGTTTGAGATAAACGCGATTGTGTTTTACGCAAACATGATTCTATTATTACCTTTGATATTAGTAGTTACCTACTTATTTGAAATAGATAAATTCCTAAACATCAATGAGTTTATGTTTTGGATATTAATCTTCAACTTTGTATCCTTAGTAACAGGTACTATCGTTTTAGCACTTAACCGAGATAGGTTGAGAAGAAAAGTAAAAGTAACTTATAGAAATGAGTTCTTTTATTTAGTTTTCCTCTTTGTCTTTGGTTTGTTAGGATTTGTAGTACTATATGATTTTATGGGTGGAGATCGTGCTTATATCGCTAATATATTAGTGGTTTTATTCGCTGGATTATTATATTTAGCCATTCTTTTAGGCCGTAAGTATTTTAATTTATATTATATAAATAAAAGATAATTGGCTGCGTATGCGGCCTATTTTTTAGGAGGGAACTTTATGCGTTTTGATCGATTTGAAAGAATAATTGGAACAGAAAAAATTGAATCCCTAAAACATAAAAGAGTTGCGATATTTGGTCTTGGGGGAGTCGGTAGTTACGCCTTAGAGGCGATAGCTAGGTCTGGTGTAGGCAAGGTGATTATCTGTGACTATGATTTGGTTGATGTTACGAATATCAACCGACAATTAATTGCAAAAGAATCTACCATTGGTATGTTAAAAACAGAAGTTGCAGAAGCTTCTTTGAAGGATATCAATCCAAATATTGAAGTGTTAGCATTTCCGATAAAAGCAGATAAACAATTAATTTTAGATATTCTAGCAATGAATCCTGATTTTATTATTGATGCGATTGATGATGTTCAAGCAAAAACTGATTTGATAGAAGCTGCGATTAAACTAGATATACCAATTATTGCATCTATGGGCTTTGCGAACAAACTGCATCCTGAGTTGATTCAAATATCAACTTTAGATAAAACACAAGTTTGTCCTTTAGCGAAAAAGATGCGTAAAATAATAAAAGAAAAAAATATCACTTTGAATTTTCCAGTTGTTTTTTCAATGGAAGTTCCTAAAGTGAGAAGCAATGAAATCTTAGGCTCAGCTGCCTATGTACCATCGGTCGCTGGACTGATGCTTGCTTCCTATGTCATTAATAATCTGATTGGAGAATAATGTGAAAAAAATTACATTAGCAGGAGGCTGTTTCTGGGGATTAGAAGCTTACTTCCAAAGAGTTAACGGAGTAATTACCACTGTGGTAGGGTATATAGACGGACCGAGTGAAAATCCAAACTACGATGAAGTGTGTGATGGTTCAGGACACACTGAGGCTTTATATATGGAATATAATGAGTCAGTAATCGATTTAGAAAAGATCTTAAAGCATTTCTTTAGAATTATTGACCCTACTCAAATAAATCGTCAAGGAAATGATATTGGAATACAATATAGAAATGCAATCTATTATTATGATGAGGCTGATAAATTTATAGCCCAAGCATATATCAATTCTATTAAAGGAAATTACAGCAAAGCAATTCAAACAAAAGTAATAAAAGCTAATATTTTTTATGAAGCAGAAGCATATCATCAAAAATATTTAGACAAAAACCCTGGTGGTTATTGTCATATTAATCTTAACTTGCTCAAGGAGGAAATAAAATGATACGCATAAGAGAAGATATATTAGAAGCAATCAAACAAAATAAACCAGTAGTAGCTTTAGAGTCTACTATTATCTCACATGGTATGCCATATCCTGAGAATGTTAGAAGCGCGAATAGATGTCAAGAGATTATTCAAGAACAAGGAGTGTTAGCTGCGACGATTGCGATAATTGATGGAGATATCGTTGTCGGCCTTACCGAAGAAGAAATTGAATATATTGCTAATAAAAAAGTAGAAGTATTAAAAGTTAGTAGAAAAGACATCCCTGTGGCTGTGGCTAAGAAACAAAATGGAGCCTTAACGGTATCCGCTACTAGTCTTATCTGTGATATGGTAGGGATTAAGTTCTTTGCAACAGGCGGAATCGGCGGAGTTCATAGAGGGGCAGAAGAAACTTTTGATATCTCTTGTGATTTAGAAGAATTTACAAAATCGAAAGTAGCTGTTTTTTCAGCTGGGGCGAAAGCTATCTTAGACTTAGAAAAAACAATGGAATATATGGAAACAAAAGGTATCTTAGTTTTAGGATATCAAACAAATGAATTACCTGCATTCTATTCTAGAGAATCAGGAATAGAATTAGAGTACAGATGCGATACACCAGAAGAAATAGCAAAAATCTTAAAAGTTAAATGGGATTTAGGAATAGATGGCGGAGTATTTATTGCTAATCCGATTCCTAAGGAGTTCTCTTATCCAAGTGCAGAAATCAATAAAGCAATTGATGAAGCAATTGAAGAGATGAATAAACTAGGTATTAAGGGGAAGAAAACAACACCGTTCTTATTATCTAAGATCACAGAAATCACTAACAATAAATCATTAGAAGTAAATAAAGAATTAGTATATAACAACTGCGATTTGGCAGCGAAAACTGCTAAAATTTTTTGGTTAGGAGCATAAAAATGAAAAGAAATGGCTATATTAGCTGGGATGAATATTTTATGGGAGTTGCGAATATGTCAGGAATGCGTTCTAAAGACGAATCCTCTCAAGTAGGAGCTTGTATTGTTAATAGTCGAAATCATATTGTTGGTATCGGGTATAACGGGTTTCCAAACGGTTGTAGTGATGATGATTTTCCTTGGGAAAAAGAAGGAAAATTTTTAGACACGAAATATCCATACGTTGTTCATGCGGAGGCAAATGCCATTCTGAATGCTAGTTCTGATTTAAATAACACAAAAATATATGTTACTATGTTTCCTTGCAATGAATGTGCAAAGTTAATTATTCAATCAGGAATAAAAGAAGTAGTTTTTCTTAGTGACAAACATCATGATACCGATATTTGTAGAGCATCAAGAAAACTATTCCTTGCAGCGAAGATTGAAACAAGAAAACTAGAAGACTATCGAATAAGGATGGTAAGAGAATGAATGAATTATTTAAACACTACAAAAATTATATACTGCTTTTAGTAATACCTTATCTTATGATAATGTTTATTTTAGTCTATCCGATAGACTTCAATCTGCAAAGTCCTGGGGGACTAACTGAAGTAGAAAATTTGATTGAGGTAGACTATAATAATGATAAGTCAATTGAAGGCACCATCTCAACTACTTACATTATTTCTTTAAAGAGACCAACTTATTTCCAATTCATGCTTGGTACCTTTACTGATTATTCAACAATCTCTGTTTTGACTGGTTCGAATTTAACTTATACAAACGAGGAAATCGCTACAATAAGCTATTTGGACAAAGCCATAAGTGTAGATGCATCTGTTATCGTTGCCTATCAATTAGCTGCAGATTCTAATTCTGATATCGTAATAGACTATGTTGCAAAAACAATGGTTTATGGTAAAGCAGAATATTTGGATCACTATGAAGATATTGCCTTTGGAGATCAATTTGTTAAATTAATAGGTGATAACGATTATGAAGTTACAGAGATAGCTGAGATAGCTGCGAACACTGTTTTAGAAGAAAGTTATGATTGGGTATTTATCAATGAAGATGATGAGCAATATACTGTTAGCCTTTCTAAAGATGAAGAATATGGTTTGTTTGGTATTACCTTGAAAACCTATTATATTGTGGATAAAGAAACAACTTATCCAAGTTATACCGAAAGCAACTCAAACATTGGTGGACCATCAGGTGGCTTATTACAAACACTATCCATTTACAATATGTTAGTTACTGATGATTTAACTCACGGATTAAAAATTGCCGGTACAGGAACTATTACATATGATGGTACTGTTGGTTATATTGGTGGTGTAGAACAAAAGATTATTACTGCTTATCTTAATAAAGTAGATTTATTCTTTATGCCAAGTTTGGATGAGAACTATTACTATGATAACTATCAAGAAGCATTAAGAGTATGTGAAGAATACGGAATTGAACCTGATGGATGGTTAATCCCTGTTGGTACCTTCGCAGAGGCTTTGGATTATTTGGAGGGCTTGAATTAATATGAAAAAACTAGCTAGTTTTAAATCCCTTAGAGAAGATTTTAAAATAGAAGATATCCTCGATGCCTTCTTTGGAGCCTTATTATTCGCAACGATTTTATTCTTGCCTGTCTATTTAATCGCTTTTGAAATGATTATTGTTTATATGTATCGTTTGACTTTATTAGTGGTATTGATTATAATTGCTTTGTTTGGTTACATAGCTTTGCTTCATTATTTTTGGAAAAAAAGCTTAACACTAAAGAATAAGGAAATAAAAACGGATATCAATAAGTTATTCCTAAAGAATACTTTAATCATTAATGCAGTGATTTTAGTTCTTGGATTAATCTTTATTTTTGTTCTGATTCCAGCATTATGGGTTTAGGTGAATAGATGAAAAAATGGATAGCGATAATTTTAGCCTTACTAGGCATAGATCAACTAACTAAATATTTAGTAGTAGCGAACTTCAGTTATGAAGGAGATACAGTCGCTGTAATTAGAAATTTCTTCCATATAACTTATGTAAGAAATTCAGGAGCTGTCTTTGGTATGTTTCAAGGATTAGCAGAAACTTATGTGATATTCCTAGTTTTTGTAGGAATAGCACTTATCGTCTTTGGTTTTATGTTTTATAAAACAAATTTCACTGACAAAAAATTGTTTTGGTATCATTTGGCTTTATCATTACTAATAGCGGGAGCTTTAGGTAATGCAGTAGACAGAGTATTTCAATTTGACCACAACGTAGTAGATATGATAGATTTTAGGGGTATTTGGAGTTATGTTTTCAATTTCGCTGATATGTGTTTAAACGTTGGAATTGCGATATTCTTGTTTGACCAATTTATATTAGAACCGAAAAGGAATAAAAAAATTGATGGATAATTATTTAGAATACCTTGTAAAAGAAGAAGATAGTTTAGGAAGAATTGATAAGTTTATTAGTGAGATTGATAATGAATTATCAAGAACCTCAATTAAAAAACTAATTGATGAAGGAAAACTCTTAGTTAATGAATCAACGATTAAATCTAGTTATAAGGTTAAAATCGGAGATTTTATTGAAATAACCGAAATTGATTTCTCTGAAAAAGAAATCGTAGCGACTAAAATGGATTTAGATATTATCTATGAAGATGATGACGTATTGGTTGTAAATAAAAAAAGTGGCTTAGTAGTTCACCCTGCGCCAGGACATTACCAAGATACTTTAGTAAATGGACTTATGTACCATATTACTTCTTTATCTAGTTTGAATGGTGATACAAGACCTGGAATCGTGCATCGAATCGACAAAGATACCAGCGGATTGTTAATGGTAGCTAAAAATAATAGAGCCCATATGATTCTTGCAGAAGAGTTAAAGAAGAAGAAAACAAAACGAGAATATATTGCGCTTGTAGAAGGTGTTATTAAAAACAAACGCGGTAAAATTAATGCTCCTATTGGGAGATATAAAAACAATCGTTTGAAAATGGATGTAGCGTCTTCAGGGAAGCCTGCAGTTACTCATTTTGAAGTGTTAGAAAGCTTTGAAACATGTTCTTTAATTAAATGTGTCTTAGAAACAGGAAGAACACATCAAATCAGAGTACATATGGCATATATTAAACATCCTGTAGTTGGAGATTTTATTTATGGCTCATCAGATATATCTGAATTTGGACAATATTTACATGCGAAAACCTTAGGATTTACGCATCCAACAACGAGGGAATTCATGCAGTTTGATTCAGAATTACCAAAAGAATTTCAAGATTTACTAAATAGTTTAAGGAAGTAATCTCTTATGAGATTGCTTTTTTTTAAGCTAAAACAGCAGAAAAGTCATAAGCTATTGACAAGTTTAGATGTGAATGCTATAATTCAATTATGACAACCGTGTCACATCATTAAATATTTCTAGATGGAGGTGATAGTATTCCTAAAAAAACATTTATAAACTTAGACAAGGAAAAACAGAATCGCATTATTGAATGTGCATTTGATGAATTTGCGACTACAGATTTCTCACACGCCAAATTATCAAATATTATTAAAAACGCCAAAATACCTAGAGGTAGTCTATATCAGTATTTTGAAGACAAGACTGACTTATACTTATATCTTATTGATTTAACTGCAAAAGAGAAAATGGAGTATATGAAAGACGATTTTAATAATCCGATGGATTTACCATTTCTTGATTTATTTAAAAAGATGTATATCTCAGGAATTCAGTTTGCCGCAAACAATCCAAAAATGGTTTCTATGTTTAGTCATCTTTTAGCTAATAAAGGTGAGATATTTGATAAAGTTATGAAAAATAACTTCGATGTAGCGCTTGATATATATTGTAAAATGATTGATAGAGACAAATCACTTGGCAGAATAAGAAAATCGATAGATACAAAGGTATTAGCTCAATTGGTTATTGATATGACTATTAATGTTTCAGTGAATGAAATGAGCGATAGCAAGGAATCATTTGATTTTGATAAGATGTATCAAAAAATAGAGCAAATAGTTAATATAATTGAACATGGTGTAACGGAGGAAAAATAATATGTTTAAAGTGGAAGATTTAAAATTTAAATATCCCAATAATAAAGAAGATGTCATCAGAGGGATTAATTTTGAAATAAAAGAAGGTGAAATCTTTGGATTCTTAGGCCCATCAGGTGCTGGGAAGAGTACCACTCAAAAGATTTTGATTAAAATTCTAGAGGACTTTAGAGGAAAAATCAGTTATAACGGTATAGACATTACAGAGTATGGCAATGAATTCTATGAAGAAATAGGCGTTTCATTTGAAATGCCAATCCATTTCTCTAAAATGACTTGCATGGAAAATATTAATTTTTTCCTACAACTATATAAGAACAACGCGGATTGTGAAGCCTTATTAAAAAGAGTTGGCTTATGGGAAGACAGAGATAAAATGGTTGGTGAATTCTCTAAGGGAATGAAAATTAGATTAAATATCGTGAGAGCCTTACTAAACGAGCCTAAAATGCTTTTCTTAGATGAGCCAACAAATGGCTTAGATCCAACAAATGCAATGATTCTAAAAGATATGATTAAAGAATTCAGAAAAGATGGAGGTACTGTTTTCATTACCTCTCATATCATGTCTGATATTGATCAGTTATGTGATCGAGTTGCTTTTATTGTAGAAGGTCAAATAAAAGAAATAGACACACCAAGAAACTTAAAGATTCGTTATGGAAATAGAACCTTAAAATTAGAGTACAAAGAAGATGGTAAATCAGTTTTAAAAGAATTCCCAATGGATGATATCGGTAAGAACGATGAATTCCTTACACTTTTACAAACAAAAGAAGTAGAAACAATTCATAGTGGAGAAACAACTTTAGAGGATATCTTCATTAAAGTTACAGGAGTAAGTTTAAAAGATGAATCTGAATAGACTTTGGGTTTTAGTAAAAGGGGAATTATCAAGACTGAACAAATATAATGTAACTTCCATTAGCATTCTAATTGCGATCATGTGGAGTATTATACTTTTCTTCGTTGATGAAGTAGCATTAGCTTCACTATTACCATTAATCTTGATGTTAGATGCAACTTTGATGAGTGTGATGTATATTGGTTCAGTTATGTTCTTTGAAAAGAGCGAATCAACTATTTCAACTATGCTAGTTACACCATCGACCAGTTCTGAATTAGTATTATCAAAAGTACTAGCAAATACCATTCACAATATTTTTTCATCCGCTCTAATCATTATTGCTTTCTTTTTTATCAAGCATGTTGAATTCAATTGGTTCTTAATCTTTTTAGGAATCTTTGCGGCTACTGCATTTCATACCATTGCAGGCTTATATTTAGCGTACTTTCAAAAGAATTTTACAGGAATGCTTGTGAATATTATGATTTTAGCTTTTGTTTTATTAATTCCAACAGCGCTATATGAAATTGGAATCTTAACAGCTGATTTTTGGAAATATTTACTATTAATCAACCCAATACAGGCTGCCGCTGAAGTAATTGGTGGAGCATTTACAGGATATGTATTTACTTATGTATACTATATAAGTTTGGGATACATGATTATTGGAGGTTTATTAGTATATCGATTACTTGTATTACCTAAATTCCATGATTATGCAATTAAGCAAAGTGGGGTGTAAAGATGTTAAAAACAGTTTTAAAAGCAGAATTACGCAATATTTCTCGTGACAAAATGTATATTTTCTTCTTTGTTTTTCCATTTGTTTTGGGAATAGCAGGATATTTTCTAATTCCTTATATAGAAGAACAAACAGCACCAGGAAATCCGGCTGCACAAATTGTTGCGATGTTCTTAATCTTAATGACAGGTTATATTTTTGGAGCTGTAACAGGTTTTACCTTGTTGGATGATAAAGACGACAACGTCTTAATGAGTCTTAAAATTACACCAATTGATGTAAGAGCGTATGTAATCTTAAAATTAGTTATTAGTTATATTTTTGGTTTTATCGCAACACTTATTTTAACTTTAACAACGAACTTTTTACCGGACACTAGCTTTTGGAATATATTGCTTATCGCATCTATCGGAGCGATGCAAGGTCCAGGGGTAGCTATGATTGTAAATTCCTTTGCGAAAAACAAAGTAGAAGGATTTGTTATTATGAAGATGTCTGGTCTGTTATTGATTGTTCCAGTACTAGCGTTCTTTATCGCTAATTGGCAAGAAGTATTCTTAATCTTTGCTCCAGGGTTTTGGCCTGGACGTATGATTCAAATGGAAATTTTGCCAACAATAGATACAAACTTTACGTTTATAATCTACTTCATCTTTGGAGTAATATATAATATGGTGTTCTTAACACTATTAATGAAATTTTATGCAAAAAGAGCGAATTTATAAAAATAGGAGGTAAATTATGTTCTGGAAATATTTCTTTATTATTTATGGTATTCTATGTCTTTTCATTGGATTACTAAAACCACCATTTATTTTCAATATGTCTAAGTTTAAAACAATGGAAAAAATGTTTGGTGGCAGAGGCAGAGTAGTCATATTCGTACTAGTCTGGGGATTGGCTTCCTTAGCTGTGGGACTTTGGGTATTCTAATTTAAGAAACTTTGGGCTTATTCTTTGATAAGCCCTTTAGTTTGCAAAAAAAATAGCCGATTCAGGCTATTTTGTTATTCTATCAAAATTTTTAAAATGTGTTTTAGCTATCTTATTAAAAATAGCTGTGCCATTCTTTAAATAAATCACTTTTCCAACTGCGTCTACAGGAGCCCCTGCGCCTTTTGGTAATGTTATATGTATTTCCTCAGAAAGTTTATCCATCTCTAACAGAAATTTATATCTAGCAATAATCGAAGCTACTGCAACTGCTGGATGAACGGATTCTCCTTTGGTATGGAATTTAGTATTCGAAATTTTTTCTCCATCTAAATATTTATAAAAATTTTCTGGAGAACAAAACTCATCGATAATAATATTTTGGTAATCAGGGTGTTTTATAACCATTTTTTTAATTGCGTGATTATGAAGATAAGCCTTAATTTTATTCATATTGTACCCTTGGGCTACTAAAGCATTATATTTTTCATTTGGTAATACTAAAACATGATAACTAAATACTTCTATCAATTGTTTGGCTAAGGCAATAATTTGTTGATCACTTAATGCTTTACTGTCTTTCACTTTTAGTTCTTGAATCAATTCTAAATCTTTTGGACTAACATAGGCTGCACATACAACTACTGGACCGAAGAAGTCACCTGTCCCGACTTCGTCAGAACCAATGATTCTTTGACTTGCATATTGGTTAGTATAACTTGAATAATCTACTGGAGGAGTCACTTCAACACCAAAAATCTTAGCCCATTTTTCATATTCTTCAAAATTATTTTTACCTTGAAAAAGCACTTTTCTTGTATTATATATAATAATCTTGAAATCAGGACTTTTAAAAGAATAAAGTATTCTAGAATCTGCAGTGTTTTCTAAGTAATTACGGTAATATGAAACCATTTTTCCAATATTATCTTGTTCTATTACAAAATCATAGCTCATTGTCTCAACTCCCCTTTCTATTTTATCATAATTTGTGTTAAAATAGAAGAGATGGAAGGTGAATGAAATGCTTGCTGAACTTAATAAATTAGAATTTCATAAGATTCTGAAAGAAATCAGAAAATATGCGGTTAGTGACTTAGCTAAGATTGAAGTAGAAAAACTTGAACCACTAACGAATGAATTAGAAATTAATCGCTTGTTGGAAGAAACATGGCAAGCTAAGAACATGATCATTCGCTATGACCAAAGTCCAATGACCGGTGTATTAAATATAAGAGATGCTATTAGAAAAGCAGAAATTGGTTCTGTGCTAAATGTTGATGAGTTTTTACGAATAGTAAGTCATCAAGAAGCGATTCTAAGGAGCCAAGGTTATATCAGAAAAATTAGACAATTAGAAATTGAATCAGAGCACTTAGATAATTACTATGACCGACTTATCGCAATACCTGCTTTAAAACAAAAAATTACTACCGTTATCGATAAGAAAGGGGATATTTTTGACGATGCATCATTAAAACTATCTCAAATTAGAAAAAAAATTAATACAACAGAAGAAAGAATAGATTCAAAGATGGCTTCGTTACTAAGAGGGGAAGCTTCTAAATTAACGGATACACTTATTACGATTAGAAACAATCGCTTGGTTTTACCTGTAAAGGCTGAATATAAAAACAGTTTTAAAGGAGTTGTTCACGATACTTCAAGTTCTGGTGAAACATATTTTATAGAACCAATAAGTTGTTTTAATATGAACAACGAACTCCAAGGCTTTCGTGTACAAGAATCCGCTGAAATTGATAGAATTCTTAGAGTATTAACAGAAGACGTTGCTTTGGAATCAGAAGCATTAAAAAATAATTTAAGGATATTCACGTATTTGGACATCGTTTTTGCAAAAGCAAAATATGCGATAGAATTTGATTGTTTTAAACCAAACTTAACGAAAACTAAAATTAATCTACTTAATGCAAGACATCCACTAATTGATAAAAAAGATGTAGTAGGAAATAATATTAATTTCCATAACTATCATCACATTTTAATAACTGGACCAAATACTGGTGGGAAAACAGTTTGTTTGAAAACATTAGGATTACTATCAATAATGGCTCAATCAGGAATACTCATTCCTGCAGACGAAGGCTCGGAAACAATGGTCTTTGAAAATATATTTGCTGATATTGGTGATGAACAATCTATTGAACAGTCACTATCGACTTTTTCATCACATATATCAAAGATTATCTATATCATTGATAACGCATCACCTAATTCTTTAATTTTAATTGATGAAATAGGTTCAGGTACAGATCCAAAAGAAGGAGCTTCACTAGCGATTTCTATCATTAATCACTTGAGAAAGAAATCAGTTTATTCAATGATTACAACGCATTACTCAGAATTAAAAACATATGCATTTGATTTAGACGATACAGTGAATGCCTCTGTTGAATTTGATATTGTAACATTGAGACCTACTTACAAATTAAAAGTTGGGATACCAGGTACATCTAATGCAATCCAAATCGCAAAGCGACTAGGATTACATGATGATATCATTGAATCAGCGAAAGAAGTATCTGTTTCTTTTGATACGGATGTTTCTAATCTAATCAAAAAACTGGAAAAACAAAGTCTTGATTTAGATGAAGAAATAAGTCAATATAAAAAGGCAAGTGATACTTTAAAAACAAAGAATGATTCTTTAGATAAATTATATGTTGAAGAAAAAGTGAAACAGAACAATCTTCTAAAGAAATTAGAACTAGAACACCTAGACAGGTTAAAAGATAGAGAAGAAGAAGCGAATAGTTTAATTGAACAATTAAATGAACTTCGTAATAACCCAGGATTTAAAGATCATGAATTAGCAAAACTAAAACATGATGTAAAATCCATAAACCAAGAAACGAATAGTTACAAGAAAGCAAAAAACACGAAAATAGCTGTTGGAGACAAAGTTTTAGTGATTCCTTATCAGAGACAAGGGATTGTTAATAAGTTGGTCTCTAATAAGAAATATGAGGTGCTAATGGGTACTTTATCGATTACACTGGCTGAAAAAGACTTGGAGTATGTAGAAACTCCAGTTGCTAAGAAGCAAAAGACAACAGGATCCGTTTTAAAAACAAGTGAAACAAAAGTTGAACTTGACTTAAGAGGACAAAGATATTTAGAAGCGATAGATGAATTAGATAAATTCGTTGATTCTTGTTTAATGAATAACTTTGAATTCGCATATGTAATACATGGCTATGGAACTGGCGTTTTAATGAAAGGTGTATCTGAGTATATTAAAACTAGTTCTGTAATTAAGTCTTCAAGACCAGGAGGTCAAAATGAAGGCGGGAAAGGTGTAACAGTAATATACTTTAAATAGGTGAAATATGAAAAAACTAATATTGTTTAGCGCGAGATACTGTGGTAAGTGTCATGCAGCAAATAAAAGAATAACTAAATTTTTAGAACAAGGAACCTATCAATTTGAATATGAATTCATTGATATCGAACTTGAAAAGGCAAAGGCAAAGGAATATAATATTTCTGGAGTCCCTACTTTGGTTTGCTATGAGTTTGGCAAAGAAGTAAAAAGGATTAAAGGTTCAATTTTACCACCATACATAATTGAACTATTGGAATAGGAGCTTTCATCATGGATGAAAAAATAATAGAGGAAAAAGTAGTAGATGGAATTATAATAGTTGATAAACCGAAGGAATATACTTCGCATGACGTAGTCAACATTGCGAGAAAAGCAATGGGGACCAAAAGAGTAGGCCATATTGGGACATTAGATCCTAATGCAACAGGTGTACTCGTTTTATGTGTGGGGCGAGCGACAAAGCTGGCTAAGTATTTTGAAAATCATTCTAAAAAATACATAGCAGAGATCAAATTAGGTGTTCAAACTGATACGGATGACCTAACAGGTAAAGTAATTGAATCAAGTGATGTCTCTGATATCACAGAAGCAATGATTTTAGAGGCGTTGGAAAAGTTTAAAGGAAAGATTGAACAAACTCCTCCAAATTATTCAGCAGTTAAAATCAATGGTAAGAAACTATATGAACTAGCTAGAAGAGATATTAGAATACCTAGTATTGAACCTAGAAATGTTGAAATCTTTGATATGTCAGATTTCAAAATGCTTGAAAATGGGGACACAAAACTTTTCCAAATCAAATTAAGCGTGTCTAAAGGAACTTATATTAGAAGTATCGCAAGAGATTTAGGGCTTGAATTAGGTTGTTTTGGTAGTTTAAAAGAACTAAGAAGAACTGAAGTAGAGAATTTTCATATTGAAGATGCAATTTCGATAGATCAATTAAAAGCAGGAGAAGTAGAACTGTTTGACCCATTCGATTATCTAAATATGCAAAAAATAGTAATTGATGATGCTTATAAATCATATATAAATAATGGCAGATTCCTAAACATTGCTTTGTTTCCAGGAAAAAAAGATACTATTATTTATTCAAAACAAAATGAAGTTTTAGCTATATATCATTACGACGAAGCAAAAGATTCTATGAGAATGTCGGTGAAATGGTGGTAGAAATTAAATACTTAGAGTACAAGGATTTTATTTTAGAAAAAAACCTTGTACTATGTTTAGGCTTTTTTGATGGCCTACACATTGCTCATACAAAACTAATTGAAGAGGCAAAAAAAATTGCTAAAGCGAAGGAATTGCCTTTAGCTGTTTTTACGTTTTCTATGAGTGTTAAGGATTATTTAAGAAAGGATAGACACCGTTGTTTAACCACAATAGAAGATAAAGCATTACTCTGTGAAAAATTAGCTGTTGACTACCTATATGTTATGAAGGTTAGTGATCATTTAATTCATATGTCAGCGAAAGAATTTATGTCACGTTACTTAGATGACACGGATACAGTAGTAATTGGCTTTGACTTCGCCTTTGGTTATAAAGGTGAAGGAGATAGAAATACCTTAAAAAGAAACAAAAACTTTGATACAATAGTTATCCCCAAAATGGACTATCTGGACTTAAAAGTAGGAACCACAAGAATTAAAGCGAATTTAGCAGATGCAAATTTAGAACTAGCAGAACACTTGCTAGGGAGACCCTACTCCGTAAAGGGGAGAGTTGTATCTGGAAGAGGAATAGGAAAACGCTTAGGATACCCTACTGCAAATATTGATTACACGCCTTACTTTTTACCTAAATCAGGTGTTTATAGGACAAAAATAATATATAAATGTAAAAGCTATTTTGGCCTGACAAACATCGGCAATAAACCCACATATTTTCACCTACCCTTGACTGTAGAAACCTATGTGTTTCAAATTAATGAATCAATGTATAACCATACAATAGAAGTAATATTTTTAGAGTATATAAGAGCAGAAAAGAAGTTTAATAATGAAACTGAATTAACTGAACAAATCTTTAAAGATATTTCATATGTAGAGGCTAAAATCAAGGAGGAAAATCATGAGTAAGTTTAAAAAAGGTTTTTGGATTACACTGGGCTTTGCCTCAGTATTTTTTATCATTTTAATTATCTTAAGTTCAGTATTACAACTAGGGGAAAGACTAGCTGCAATCAGTATCTATTTAGAATATGCATTCTATGTAGTATCAGGACTTTTATTTATCATCTTATTTGTTAGACCAGTTGTTTTGGTTATATTTTCTCCAACATTTTCTATGGATAGTCTTTTCTCAGATGAAGAAAATGCAAGAAAGAACTACCATATGTATAAGAAAGTTGCTAAAAATCTTCTAACAGAAGACTATATCTTAGAAGAAGAAAAAGAAGCCTTAGAAAAGTCTTTGTCTGACCCCTTACTTTTAAAAGAAAACTTATCACAAGTATTTGATAAAACAATTAAAAAAGAATTGAATAAGGTTATTATTAGTCATGCTGAATCTATTTTTATGACTACTGCTATTTCTCAAAACGGTCGTTTAGATGCGATAGCTGTAATCACAATAAATCTAAGACTCATTAAGGAATTAGTTACAAAATGTGGTTTTAGACCAAGTTATCCTGCTTTAGGTAGATTATCTTTTAATGTTCTAACATCAGCTATTATCGCTGAAAGCCTAGAAGATATGAAGTTTTCTGAACTATTTCCACAATCAAGTATGAATGCATTAGCTGAAATACCTTTCCTAAAAACGATAACAGGTTCTTTAGCACAAGGTTCAGGAAACGCACTACTATGTTTAAGAGTTGGGATTATCTGTAGAAATTATTTAGTCATGAACCTAAAAGGTATTCCTAGATCAAAAATAAAACGTCTTGCTTTCGCGGAAGCAATGACTTTATTCCCTCTTGTAATTGGCGATTCTATTAAAAAAGTTCCAAAAAGAATCAAGGATGTTTTTAAGAATATTTTTTAGACAACAAAATGATTGATTTTATTAGTGAATTTTGTTATAATCTACAACGTGATAAAAACGGAGGAATAATATGATAATAGACAAACTTAGTGGCTCAAGAGTATTCTTTGAAGTCACAGTAACAAAAGAACAATTCGAACATGGTTTAGATCATGCATTTGAAGTTGTTAACAAAGATGTAGAAATTAAAGGTTTTAGAAAAGGTAATGCACCAAGAAAAGTTTATGAAAATAAATACGGAATTGAATCACTTTATGAAGAAGCTATTCAACATGTATTGCAAGATACTTACTATAACGTAATCGTAGAAAATAAATTAGATGTTGTTGCACAACCTAAAATTGATTTAGACATCAATAATATTAAAAGAGGCGAAGACTTTAGTTATAAAGTAACTGTTGCTGTAAAACCTGAAGTAAAATTAGGTAAATATTTAGGAACTGAAGTAACACTTTTAAAACCGGAAGCATCAGACGCTGAAGTGGAAGCTGAAGTAGCTAAGAAATTAGAACAACATGCTGAAATGGTAGTTAAAGAAGAAGGTTCTCTTGAAAATGGAGATACTGCAGTATTTGATTTCTCAGGTTCAGTTGATGGAGTTAAATTCGATGGCGGAACAGCAGAAAACCATGAATTAGTAATTGGTTCTGGAAGCTTTATTCCTGGATTTGAAGAACAAATGGTTGGAATGAAATCAGAAGAAACAAAAGATGTTGTAGTGACGTTCCCTGAAGAATACCAAGAAAAAACTTTAGCTGGAAAAGAAGCTGTATTTGTTTGTAAACTTCACGAAATTAAAACAAGAGTGATTCCTGCTTTAGATGAAGAATTTATTACAGAATTGAATGATGAAGCTGTTAAAACAGTAGAAGACTTCAAAAACAATGTAAAAGCAGAATTAGTTTCTCAAAAAGAAACTCAAAATAAGAACCATGTAAGAACTACTGTTATTAAGACAGCAGTCGAAAATGCAGAATTTGAAATCCCTGAAGAAATGGTTTTAGAAGAAGCAAACAGAAGCTTAGAACAAAACAAAGCACAAATCAAACAATACGGTTTAGATTTCGCTACATACTTACAATATATGGGTAAAGATGAAGCTGGATTCTTAGAAGACTTAAAAGGTCAAGCAGAAAAAACATTACAAGAACAACTTGTAATTGAAGCTGTTGCAATTGCTGAAAAATTAGAAGCTACTAAAGATGAAATGGACGTTAAATACGCTGAGATCGTTGAGCAATATAAAGCTCAAAACGTAACTTTAGAACAAGCAAAACAAGCAATTCCAGAATCAGCTATTACTGCTGAAATCATTTATGCAAAAGCAATTGAATTACTTGTAGAAAAAGCGCAAGTGAAATAATAATTATAAAATATAAAAAAACCTATGATATTATTGTGATGTATACGTCAAAATATTAGGTTTTTTTTTCGTTATATGGTAAAATACTATAGTTATAATACGTATAAAAAAGAGGTGAATAATATGTATAATGTAAATGAAATATTCTCGGATAAATTACCAGCAATTCCGGTTCGTGGTGTTATTTTCTTGCCAGGATCAGATGTTAGAATTGAAGTTGGAAGATCATTTTCAAAAGAAGCTATCACAGAAGCTGAAAGCAATCGCGATGGATATGTATTATTAGTATTTCAAAAAACCCCAGATATTCAAGAACCTGAATACCCTGATTTAGTGGAAGTAGGATTACTTGCAAGAGTTTCAGTAAAGATTAAATTGCCAAATGGTAATTTTAAAATAAAATTTGAACCCTTAGCTAGAGTGAGAGTAAATGATTTAATTGCGAAAGAACCTTATTACCTAGTAGATTTCACATCTATGGTTTTACAAGCAGAAAACCTTGATGAAGAGCAAGTTCTTTTAAAAATGGTTACGAAAGAAGTGTTAGAAAACGCAAACTTCTTATTCCGTGATTCTAAAAGAGTTGTAAATACAATGAAAAATGGTATTAATGCAGATAAATTATGTGATTTAGTAGCCGCTGAATTAAGAATTCCAGAAGATGATAGAATTAAATATTTAACGAATATGTCTATCAATAAGAGATTGCAGTTTCTTTTAGAAGATATTGAAAAAGAAAAAACAATTCAAACAATAGAAACTAAAATTAATGAAACAGTTAGAAATTCGGCTGACCAAAATCAAAAAGAATACTATTTGCGTGAAAAAATGCGTGCAATCCAAGAAGAACTTGGAGATTCTAAACAAGAAGATACTATTAAACTAAGAGAGCAAATCGAAAAATCTGATATGCCAGTAAAAGTAATGGAAAAGGCATTAAAAGAATTAAAAAGATATGAATACTTAGCTCCAACATCTTCAGAATCATCTGTAGTAAGAACTTACTTAGAAACATTAATTTCCATTCCTTGGTCAAAAGAAACAGACGACGAAGAAGATATCAATGTAGCTATTAACAAATTAGAAGATTCACACTATGGATTAGATAAAGTAAAAGAGAGAATTATTGAATATTTATCTGTTAAGATGTTAACAGGTAAAAATCCTCAGACAATTCTTTGTTTGTCAGGGCCTCCTGGAGTCGGTAAAACGTCATTAGCAAAATCAATTGCGAATGCTCTAAACCGTGAGTTTGTAAAAACATCCTTAGGTGGCATTCATGATGAAGCAGAAATCAGAGGACATAGAAGAACCTATGTTGGTGCCTTACCTGGTCGTATCATCAATGGTATGATTAAGTCAAAAGTCACAAATCCTGTATTCTTAATAGATGAAATAGATAAATTAGTTATGAATGAGAGAAACGACCCATCAAGTGCTTTACTTGAAGTGTTGGATCCAGAACAAAATCAATTCTTCTCAGATCATTATGTAGAAGAAGACTATGATTTATCAAAAGTAATCTTTATCACAACAGCGAACTATTTACAAAATATACCAGCACCACTAAGAGATAGAATGGAAGTTATTGAATTATCTTCTTATACTGAGATTGAAAAATTCCATATTGCTAAAAACTTCTTAGTAAACAAACAAGTGTCAAGTCACGGATTAGAATCTAAGAAATTTGAAATCACTGATACAGCTATCAAAGTGATAATCAATGATTACACAAGAGAAGCAGGAGTTAGACAATTAGAAAGATTACTTGGTTCTATCGTAAGAAAAGGAATCAAACAAATTCTTATTAAAAAAGAAAATAAAGTAAAAGTAACAAAAGATAACCTAGAAGGTTTCCTTGGAAAACCATTATTTAAAAACAATAAGGTTTCTTCTAAAGATATGATTGGAGTAGTAACAGGTTTAGCGTATACTCAAGCAGGTGGTGACACTTTAGAAGTTGAAGCGACTTATTATGAAGGAAAAAATAATCTTATCTTAACCGGTAACTTAGGTGACGTAATGAAAGAATCAGCTATGGCCGCTGTTTCATACGTGAAATCGAATGCTGAAAAACTTCATATATCAAAAGATAAACTTGAAAAGAACGATTTCCATATTCATGTACCTGAAGGAGCTATCCCTAAAGATGGTCCATCCGCAGGTGTAACAATGGCTACCGCTTTAATATCAGTGCTTTCTAAACGCAAGGTGAACCGCTTTGTTGGAATGACTGGTGAAATCACCCTTAATGGTAGAGTATTGCCGATTGGTGGATTAAAAGAAAAATCAATTGCAGCTGCTAGAAGAGGATTAAAAGAAATCATTATTCCAAAAGATAATGAAAAGGATGTGGATGATATTCCACAAGAA
Organism: Mycoplasmatota bacterium; assembly: GCA_016342455.1. Lineage (GTDB taxonomy): Bacteria > Bacillota_I > Bacilli_A > Izemoplasmatales > Hujiaoplasmataceae > 4572-104. The sequence goes on from JAEIOE010000015.1 coordinate 36,239, forward strand.
GTAAGAGATAAACTTACTATACATTATGCAACTTGTTTGGATGATGTGCTTGAAATTGCTTTAATATCTTAGTTCTTAGCTATCCTTCTTGGATAGCTTTTTACTGCGAGGAGAAAAAATGACAACACTAAAAGAACAGATTAAGCTATATTTATCTCTACCTTACTTGAAAAGGTATTTCTTGTATTTATTAGGAATTGTATTTCTAAGTATAGGGGTAGCACTGATTTACCAAACATATTTTGGAGCTTCCGCTTGGGATGCGTTACACTATAATTTCCACATAGGAATCCCAATTAAATTTGTCTATTTAAATCCCCTATCAGCAGGTATTTTGGTTATCTTGGCTTATATTATTGAATGGAAAAAACCAAGTTTCAAAATGATTATCCCTATTATTTTATCGATGGTATTTGGTTTTATTTTAGATACATTACTTTTGTTTATTCCTTCTGTAAAAGAAATGATGTTATTATGGAATGTACTCTATTTGGCAACTGCAACTTCGGTAATTGGTGTTGGTTTAAATATTATCAGGTATTGTAACTTTGGATTACCTGGTATTGATCAATTTTGTTTAGCGATAGCAAACAGATTTGGTTTAAGGTTTGGACAAGGTAAGTTCTTAGGTGAAGTAATCGCAATGCTTTTAACAGTCATCGTTGGTTTATTCTATGGAACCCAAGAAGAATTCTTTTACCTTGGCTTTACCACAGTATTCTTTATTCTGTTTTTAGGAACTATCGTTGACTTATTTAGAAACACTGTATTTAGAACACTAAAAGGAATACCTAATTTTAACCTTTTCGCAGATGATTTAACAGAAGAAGATATCATTACAGAAAATGTAATTATTTCAAGTTCAGCACTCATTGAAAAGAATGGAAAAATTATGGTAATTCATTTAAAAGATAAAGATTATTATCAATTGCCAAACGCAAAAAAGATTGAAAACGAAAGAATGGAAAAAGCCTTAAGAAGAGAAGTTTATCTTCAAACTGGACAGAAAATTAACCTTCACGAAGAAGAACTGATTATAAATGAATATTTCATGGATTTCAGCAATGAAACCCACTATTTTAGAGCTAAACTAAAAAATAAAAAAATTATAGAATTAACAAATAATTCAGAAAATATAGATGTTTTATGGATGGATAAGAATGAATTAATTGATGTTTTTAGCAATCATGAAACCAAAGATAAATTTGGACCACAGATTATGTGGAGAGAGTTTATAGCGATTATAAATACAAATTAGGAGTTAGAGATGAAAGTTACAGCTACTGTACTTTTAAACTACATAAGGTGTCGAAGATTTGCAGCTTTGAATGACGCAGAAACAGAATATACAAGCCAGGACTATAGCGTGAATTCGAAAAATCACTATGCAAACTATATAAATATGTTTCAAGACATATTTTTTGAGCATAATCAAAGCGTTGAGAAAAATTTAAACTTAAGTTATGATTTTCACGCTGATATTCAATTGTCTGATAATTTCCATTATCAAAATGGAAATAACTTATACGTTTTAATAAATAAAACTTCAAAAGACTTCTTAAAACTTGCTTTTCGTGATGGAAAACAGCGTATTGATTTATTTTATAAAAACAGTGAAAATATTTATGAGATAAGAGAGTGTAATACTTTAGATAAAGAATCTAATTATGATGATAAAATTCAAAAACTTCTTACAAGAACCGATGACTTAGGGAGAGTTGTGTATAGATATGCTTTTAAGAAATATTTATTTCAAAAAGTGAATCCTAACACTCCTAATAAAATCTACTTTGTAATGCTTAATTCTGATTATGTATACGATGGATATCAATATACAAAGAATCTGTACAGTATTTTTGATTTTTCTTATCTTTATAAAGATTATAAAGACATTATAGATGCAGATATCTACAGAATGATCAACCATATAGAATTAAATGATTTCACACCATGTGCTTTGGTCAGAAATGAATGTAATAAAGAAGATGATTTCGAATGTAAGTTCGTTAATTTCTGTTACGCACATTTACCAAAAGAGAATTCCATTTTTGACTTTTTTCACGCAATGAGAGGTTTTGATGAAACAACAGAACAAGGTGTGATTCATCATGATACCTATGACTTAATTAATGAAGGGCATGTTGACATTTCAGATATCCCAATTTCTTGGTTAAAAGATGAAAAACATCTAATGCAAAGATATTGTCTTGAATCTGGTCTTATGTATGTGAACGAACATAAAATTGAGGCATTATTAAAAACATTAAAATATCCTTTAATCTATCTTGATTTTGAAGCTTTACCTTGTCTTCTACCAAGATATAAAGGTGAAAAACCATACTCACAGTCAGTGTTTCAGTATTCTATCCATGTTGAACTGAAAGAAAACTACTTGGAAAAAGATGGTATTAAACACTATGAATTCATCACAAATCCAACAATAGATCAAAGAAGAGAATTGGTGGAAAACTTAATTCGAATCATTAATACTTATGATTCATCTGTAGTGGTGTATCACCAAACATTTGAAGAGTTAAGATTGAAAGAAATGCAGGAACTTTTCCCGGAATATAGAATAGAACTTCAAAAAATAATTGACAGATTGTTTGACTTGGAAGAGGTGTTAAAAAATAACAAAAAATTCTATTTGGAAAATGGTTTTAGCGAATATGAAAGTTCTCGTTATAATTTCTATCACAAGAAACTTCTTGGATCATACTCTTTAAAAAAAGTAGTCAAAGTATTCAATAAAACTGCCTGTCAAGATTTGGTGATAAAAGATGGTGTTGCTGCCTATAAAGCCTATATGAGTTTAGAGAATTTAGAGCCTACGGAAAGAGACAAAACAATCCAGAATCTTTTAGATTATTGTAAGGAAGATACCTACTCAATGTTTGAAATAATTCAAGGATTAAAAAAAAATTTATCGAAGAATTTTAGAATCACTTAAATCTTGCATATATAGATATACTATGATATAATATTAATCGCGCCTAGACCTGGAACTGAGAGACACTCCGACTCCTCTTTCGGATCTATGGTAAGAATTGAATAAGGAGGAAACAAACATGGCTTTATCAAAAGAAAAAATGAAAGAAATCATTACTCAGTATCAACTTAAAGAAGGAGATACAGGGTCACCAGAAGTGCAAGTTGCTCTATTAACGGTTGAAATCAACACGTTAAATGACCATTTAAAAATGCACAAACACGATTTCCATTCACGTAGAGGTCTTCTAATGAAAGTTAGTAAAAGAAAAAGTTTATTAAAATATCTTAAAACTACTTCATATGAAAGATATGCGGCTTTAATCAAAAGTTTAGGATTAAGACGATAAAGACAAGCACCCTAATAAATGGGTGCTTATTCTTTGTTTAGATTTTAAAACTTTAAAACAGCTATTAATATGGTATAATATTAATGGTAAAATGTATTTATATGAAATGAGGAAAATAAATGAAAAAAGTATTTAAGAAAGAGTTTTACGGAAAGGAATTTATTGTAGAAGTTGGACAACTTGCCAAACAAGCTACTGGATCTTGCTTAGTAAGATATGGAGAAACTGCTGTATTATCAGCGGCTGTAGTTGGTAAAGAACCTTCTAAAATGAATTTTTTCCCACTACTCGTTATCTATCAAGAAAAATTATATTCAGCTGGAAAGATCCCTGGGGGATTCCTAAGAAGAGAAGGAAGACCATCTGAACACGAAACATTAATCTCAAGAGCAATCGACAGACCACTTAGACCTTTGTTTGCTGAAGGCTTCAGAACTGAAGTTCAAGTAATTAACACTGTATTGAGTGCTGATTTAGATAGTTCGCCTGAAATGTCTGCTTTGTTAGGCGCTTCACTAGCTTTAAAAATAGCTGGAATTCCATTTAACGGACCTGTTGCTGGAGTTATGGTTGGTTTAGTTAACGGAGAATTAATTATTAACCCAACACCTGAACAAATTGAACTTTCAAATTTAGACTTAACAGTCGCTGGAACAAAAGATGCAATTAACATGGTTGAAGCTGGCGCTAATGAAATCGATGAAGATACTATAATAAAAGCATTATTATTTGCTCACGAAGCTATCAAAGAATTAGTTGCTTTCCAAGAAGAAATTATCCAAGAAGTTGGAAAAGAACAAATGGAAATCGAACTAATTACAGCTCCTGAGTTTATTAGAAAAGATGTACACGAATTAGAAAAAGGCAGAATTACAAAAGCAATTTCAATTGTTGAAAAACTTGAAAGAGCTGATGCAATCAGCGCTATTGAGAAAGAAATCGAAGAAACACTAAAAGAACGTTATTCAAAAGATTTTGATAAAGATGAAGTAAAATCTATGTTACAATTTGCAAAAGATGTATATGAAGAAATCTCAGTTAAAGAAGTAAGAAGATTAATTACAGAAGATAAAATTAGACCTGATGGAAGAAAAACAGACGAATTAAGAGATTTAGATTCTGAAATTGATTTACTTCCAAGAGTTCATGGTTCTGCTTTATTCACTAGAGGGCAAACTCAAGCATTAGCTGCAGTTACCTTAGGCGCTTTAAGAGAATCTCAAATTCAAGACGGTGTAAGTGTATCTGATGGTAAAAGATTTATGTTACATTACAACTTCCCACAATATTGTGTTGGGTCTGTTGGTAGATATATGAGTCCAGGTAGAAGAGAAATTGGACATGGTGCTTTAGGGGAAAAAGCTTTATCAAAAGTTTTGCCTAATGAAGACGAATTCCCATATGCTATTCGTTTAGTATCAGAGATATTAGAATCTAACGGTTCTTCATCGCAAGCTACTATCTGTGCTGGTTCATTAGCACTTGAAGCAGCAGGTGTTCCGATTAAAGCTCCAGTAGCTGGTATCGCTATGGGTCTTGTTATGGACGGAAAGAATTATACAATCTTAACAGACATTCAAGGTTTAGAAGACCACTTTGGAGATATGGACTTTAAAGTAGCTGGTACTGAAAAAGGTATCTGTGCTTTACAAATGGATATTAAAATTTCTGGTATTACTGAAGATATCTTCAAGGAATCACTTGCTCAAGCGAAAGTTGCTAGATTACAAATCTTAGAAAATATGAACGCAACAATTGCTAAACCAAGAGAAGAATTATCTAAATATGCACCAAAAGTACAATTAATGCGAGTTAATCCAGATAAGATTAGAGATATTATTGGTGGTGGCGGTAAGACAATTACTAGCATTATTGAAAAATGTAACGATATTAAAATCGACATTGAGCAAGATGGTAGAATTATTCTTATGCATGAAGATTCTTTCTTCATTAAAAAAGCAATGCAACTTATTGAAGATATCATAAGAGAAGTTGAAGTGAACCAAGTTTATTCTGGGACAGTAAGACGTATTGAAAAATTCGGATGCTTCGTTGAATTATGGCCTGGTCAAGATGGATTAGTACATATTTCTAAATTAGATGTAAAACGTGTTGAAAAAGTAGAAGATGTTGTCAAAATTGGTGATGTTATTCAAGTTAAATGTATCGGTATCGATGATAGAGGTAGAGTTGACTTATCTAGAAAAGACGCTTTGAAAGATATTAAAAACTAATAGAATAATAAATTTTCAGGTTATCGGGTAATCGAGCGCTTCGGCGTTAGGAAAGTCCATGCTAGCACAAGCTGAGACGCTTGTAGTGATTGTGCTAAACGAACAAATAAGTTTAGGCACCCAAAAGGTGACGGCGAAGAAATGGATGTTAAAGGCCAGAGTATTCAAAATGTGCCACAGTGACGATGCATACAAAACATGTATGAGTGAAACGGGTAAACCCCTCAAGCTAGAAACCCAAACTATGGTAGGGGCATGGTCAATTGAGAAATGAATCAAGAGACTGGTGATTTCGGTCAGAGATAAATGATTGCCGGCTTTAAACAGCTACAGAACATGGCTTACAGATAACCTGGCATTTTAAAAAGCATATAAATCTATATGCTTTTTTTAAACAGAGGTGTTTTATGAAATCTAAACAAAATAGAATAAGAAACTTTTCAATTATTGCTCATATCGATCATGGAAAATCAACTTTAGCAGATCGTATATTAGAATTGACTCACTCAGTAAATAGCCGTGATATGAAAGCACAAATGCTTGATTCAATGGAATTAGAGCGTGAACGCGGAATTACGATTAAACTGAACTCAGTTGAATTAAAATATACAGCTAGGGATGGTTTAGAATATATATTCCATCTTATTGATACACCAGGGCATGTTGATTTTACTTACGAAGTTTCTCGCTCGTTAGCTGCTTGCGAAGGGGCGATCTTAGTAGTAGACGCAACTCAAGGAATAGAAGCTCAAACATTAGCTAATGTGTATTTAGCTTTAGATAATAACTTAGAAATTATTCCTGTAATCAATAAAATAGATTTAGATAGTGCTGATGTAGAAGCGGTGAAACGTGATTTAGAGAAAATAATAGGTTTAGACCCTGATGAGTGTATTTTAACATCAGCTAAAACTGGATTTGGTGTAGAAGATGTTTTAGAAGCAGTTGTTAAAAGAATTCCTTCACCAACAGGAAACCCAGAGTTTCCTTTAGAGGCTTTAATCTTCGATTCATTCTATGATAGTTATCGCGGAGTTATCCCTTTAATTAGAGTTGTGAATGGAGAAATAAAAAAAGGCGATAAAATCAAAATGATGGCAACTGAAGCTGTATATGATGTGATTGACTTGGGAGTTTATTTACCAAAAGAAGCTTCAAGAGACATATTAACTACTGGAGATGTTGGTTGGGTATCCGCTACGATTAGATCTGTTGAAACAGTTCGTGTTGGAGATACGTTAACAAATGCGATAAGGCCTGCATTAAAGCCTTTACCTGGGTATCGTCACCTTACACCAATGGTTTATTCTGGCGTGTATCCTGTAGACGCAGATGACTATCAATCATTAAAAGCTTCCATAGAAAAAATGAAGTTAAGTGACGCTTCTCTTATTTTCCAACCAGAAACTTCATCCGCTTTGGGATTTGGTTTTAGAGTAGGATTCTTAGGAATGTTACATATGGAAATTTTCCAAGAAAGATTAGAAAGAGAATTTGATCAAAACCTTATTACAACAGCCCCATCGGTAAATTACTTAATTAATTTACCATCAGGTGAAGTATTAGAAATTGATAATCCCGCAAACCTGCCTAAAAACATTCAGATAACATCTATTGAAGAGCCTTATGTTCTAGCTACCATTATCACTCCAAACGATTACGTTGGGAATGTAATGGAACTGTGTCAATATAAGCGTGGTATCTTCAAAGATATGCAATATATCTCAGATGTCAGGGTTGAATTAATGTACGAGTTGCCTTTATCAGAGATCATTTTCGATTTCTTTAATCGTTTAAAATCAAATACGAAGGGTTATGCATCATTTGATTACAAAGTAATTGGTCATCGTGAGTCTGATTTGGTTAAGATAGATATTTTACTTAATTCAGAATCAGTAGACGCATTAGCGTTTCTAGTACATAGAGACTTTTCAAGAGAAAGAGCATTAAGAATCTGTCAAAGACTAAAAAATATTATTCCTCGTCAACAATTCGAAATACCAATTCAAGCAGCAATCGGAGCGAAGATTATTGCGAGAACAAACATAAAGGCTTTAAGAAAAGATGTATTGGCTAAATGTTATGGTGGAGATATTACGAGAAAGAAAAAACTTTTAGAGAAACAGAAAAAAGGTAAGAAAAGAATGAAATCAGTTGGATCAGTAGAAATACCACAAGCTGCTTTCATGTCTGTATTATCACTAGATGGTGATGATTAATATAACAAAAAGGTACAATCCAAGATTGTACCTTTACTTTATTTTTCTGTCTTTATTACTTTTTCAATAAATATATCAACTAATTCAGGGTCAAATTCCCGAGTTTGACAGTGAAATATTAATGAAGTAATCTTTATGGCTTGAAAGAGCCATTTTTTTTACACATTCGAT
>JAEIOE010000099.1 GCA_016342455.1 Mycoplasmatota bacterium
TTTATAACTATTTAGCCATAAATTACTCTTTTAATATATTATCTTGTGTTTGTAACTGCAAAAGTCAAGATAAAAGATAATAATAAATTAATTTTGATAGGGAAGGTAAACTTAATGAAAGATTGTAAAACTAAAATGAATCCAATCATTGAGCATTTTGATGAGAAAGAAAACAAAAGATTTCAGACTGATTTATTTTTTAGACTATGTGAAAAAGTAGGAGAAGATGATATAGAAATCACTACTTTAGTAGATGATACATTTTTATTGCTTTCTGAACTTAGTAAAGTTTCAGAGAAAGAAAAATTAAAAGCGTATTACAAAACTTTAGCATTGCTTAAGAAAAAGACAAAAGAAAAATTTGGATATATAGAGAAGGGATCGTTACAAGCTGAATATATGGCTCTAGGAGTTGGAGTCGGAGTGGCGTTGGGCGCAGCCTTTGTTACAACTAATCCTGCATTTATTGGGATATTTATGCCAATTGGTTTGGCTGTAGGTTTGGCGATAGGTAAGAAAAAAGAGGATGAAGCAGAAAAACAGGAAAAAACATACTAGAGTATATTTAAATAAAACAACCTTAGCTAATAAATCGCTAAGGTTGTTTTTTTAAACTATGAAATTTCAATTGAGTAGAATTTTGTATTATCTCTCCAAACCCTTATGCCGGTTTGGTTTAGGTTTTCTTCACCAGCTAATATACCGGATTGAAAAGCGTATTCGAATATAAATATATTGTCTATATATAAAGACACAATTTTATTTAAAGTAATGTCTTCGTTTAGTTCTACAACTAATTTAAATTCATGTGTTTCGGTCCACCAAGGATTCTGGTTGTTTTTGGTACCACTTGTTGGGTTGAAATCACCATCACCATCATCATCAAATCTTACAGAATATCTATAAAGAGGGTTTCCTTCTTTAGAATCTGTCCTTTTTCGTACAATGATTTCTCCGTTATTATAACCTCGGTCAAATTGAATAATATATCCAGAATCTTTCAAAGCATCATTTAGTTTGGTTTCAAAAAATACTCCATAACCTCCATTAGTACCTTCAGTTAAAGCCGCTGTTACAGCGACTGTGTAAGTTTCATTGTTATTATCTATAAATAGTAAACCGTATGTTGAATCAATAGAAGTTCCTGTATCAGTGAATGAACCTGAAGCAATTACCCCACCTTCTTCAATAACTTGAACTAATCTTTCGCTTTCGAAATCATATCCTACATTTTCTTCTGGTATTACAATTATCTCCTCAGATTCAAGCTGCCACTCTTGAGCATCAACGTCCCAAATATAAGAGTAAGGGGCTACGGGTTGAGGAAGTAACGTTAAGTAACCGGTATTGAATAGAACAGATATTCTTTCGCTGTTAGAGTCGTAACCATCAAAGATATCCTCTGTATAAATATTTTCATTCAAAGCATAGAATTCAGTTGCTTCATTTAAAGAAGATACAGTTACTTCGTAAGATCTAACTCGAGCATTAAAAATGGTATCTCCAATAGTAAAAAAACCAATTGCAGCTATAATGCCTAAAATCACTAAAACAGCAACTAATTCAATTAAGGTTATTCCGTTTTTATTTCTTAGTGAGTTCATAATAGAAAACTACATAAGTATACAAAAAACCTTTAAATGGGTTCTTTATATAGTTATGGGACTCCTTTCAACTTAGCGAAAATATTTATAAGTTCTTTAAGTAATTATATTTCTTTCAGTCACAATTGTCAATGACTTAGGCTATGATGAAATTATCAATATGCCTGAAAAGATTGAAAATAACTATAGTAATTGTTATACTCTTAATATATTATTATTATTATTGAAGGAGAAATTGATGAAACTAATAAAATTAAAAACAAAGAAGGATTATATTTACATTAACCCAGAAAGTATTGCTTATATACAAAAGAAAAACAGTAAAGAGGATGTTACTTTAATTGGTTTCAATTCAGGTAATTCTGTCTATGTTAACTATATTGAAGTATTTGAACCTGTTAGAACAGTTTTGAAGAAATTCGAATTTGAAGACTAATAAAATATAATATTTAAGACTTAAGACGGCATACAAGGAGGATTCATATGAAAAGACTAGGAATTATATTATTTCTACTAATAATCACTACATTTTTGACCTCATGTTCTTTTCTACAAGCTGATGATATTGATAAAGCTTATTATGGAGTTGCAGGATATGTAGAAATAGGCGATGGTTTATCAGCGTTATCCGTAAATATAACAGATTTGGGTTGGGTGGTTATTCCGGACTTGGATAAAGTTATTGTTGGCGGCGTATTTAATGAGGACTATGAAATACAAGAAGGAGATTTAATTAAGATTTGGTTTGATAGAACAAAAGATATAGGCTTAAAAGAATCTTTTCCAGCCCAATTTGCTAAAGATCCGGACTCAATTACTTTGGTTGAGCAGAATGTGATTTTACAACAAAACGGCGATAGCAGTTGGCTCATTGAATTGGATGCTTCTTCACTAATTTATGATGTCGACTTTACTGTTTCAGCAGCTAAAATAGGTGATGAATTAGAAATAAAATATTCAACAATAGTAGAGTCGGTACCTATTGAAAATACATTCTTTAATACTTCAATAATTTCCGTTTCTGAAAATAGAATATCTTTTAATGTACCTAATGAAGAAATAAAAGATTTTCTCATTTACTTCGAAGAAGATAATATTATTATTTTTGAATTTTTAAACGATTAATACTCAAGAACAATCGATTGATTGTTCTTTTTTTTGATATATATCACAAATTCTTATTGAAAGTAATAAGTATAATCATTATAATGATAAAGAGGTGTTGCTTAATGAGTCAAGATTCAAGTAGAAAAATGGTAATGATAAGTATTTTAATTACACCGTTGTTATATATATTGATAGCATCCATTTTAAGGTGGTCGACCGGTGTCAATCCGAGTGAATTACAAGTTCCATTTACAGTGTTAATAGCCGCTGCGATGATTTGCGAGTTTATCAACACTAACCAGAACACCCTTTCTTCAATCTTGGATAAGTGGGGGATGAATGGTAATTTTTTCAAGTATAA
>JAEIOE010000100.1 GCA_016342455.1 Mycoplasmatota bacterium
TTTATCGCCACGGCTCTTATGTGCTCACCCGCACAGCGGGTGGTTTTCGTAGCCGACCACAGAGGTCGTCTATAATAAAAAGGATGGAAAATTTTCCATCCTTATTTGTTTTCATCTATTAGAACTTGCATTACATTATTACAAACTCTTTTAAAGTTTACAAATATCTCTGCTGTAACTAAAGCATCTTCTAATGCATCATGTTGTTGGTTACTGATATCCTTATCTGAATATAAATTATAAGCATTAAATAAGCCAATATCATTTTTTAAACGATAGTAAATCTTATGAAGATTTAATAAGTCAACGAATTGAACATTCGAATTAAACTTTTTAAGTCGATGAATCTTATTCATCTTATTTAATTCCAATTGATCATTTTTACCCCAAACAAAGATCATTGGGCAATATTGATTAGTCATTGTTCTAAATCTTTCATAGAATTCTAAGTAATCTATCCCCCCAGAAACACTTTCTTGATCGATATGAAGGAATTTTTCTGTTCTCTTAGAAATCTTAGGAAATAATTTTGGTTTAATATAACTTGAATATCTCTCAATTTCAAATCCAAGTTCATCCACTAAGACATATCCAACTTGAATTATTTCAGATTGAAATGTTTTATAATTACTATAAGGTGGCATACTCATTTCAAAATCAATAAAAAGTTTCTTTCTATTCTTGTTCACAAGAGATTTCACTCCTGTTTTAATAATAGAAATATCATAATAAACTTTAGGATTATTCTTGTTAGGAGATAACACCTTATCGATACTTACTATATTTTGAACAAGGTATCCACGATACAATCTTGGTTTTATTTGAACAGTAATAAAAACATACATTCCGTATTGAAAATACATCATGAAATTCTTAAACATGCCTTTGCTCATATAATAATATTTAACTTTTTTGTTTGATTTAATAGCAATTAGTCTTTTTACTTCAACTACGCCATGCATTATTCCATATACTTTTTCCATTTGCTCACCGTCAATTATTATAACACAATTTATTTAGATGTAACATCCTTTAAAGCTAAAAATATGTTATCAATAGCATCATCTGTAATTTTTAAAGCTTTTAGCTCGCTTCTTGGAGCTTTTTTGATGTTTTCAAGATTCTTATATTTTCTTAATAATTTTTCTTTTGTTACTTTGCCTACTTTAGGTATGGTATCTAATATAGAAGCATAGATAGATTTAGAGGCAACATTTCTATGGAAGTTAATCGCAAAGCGATGAACTTCTTCTTGTATCTTATATAGTAACTGGTAAAGATTTGAACGTTTATCTAAGGCAATAATTTTTTCTTCCCAATCAATAATGGAATCAGTCTTATGTAGCTGATTCTTTTTTAATCCAATAATTGGAATATCCAAGTTTAATGTCTTTAACACTTCTTTACCTGCTCTCAATTGATGGATTCCTCCATCAACTATGATTAGGTCGGGTCTTTCTGCATCTTCTACTAACATATTTTGATAACGCCTATATAGTACCTCTTGCATCATATGGTAGTCATCGCCATTGGTTACCGTTTTGATTTTATATTTTCTATATTGTTTTTTATTTGGGAGTCCATTCGTAAAAACAACCATAGCAGATACTAAATCTTGCCCTGCTGTGTTTGAATTGTCAAAGACATCAATTCTTCTAATTGATTTAATTTTTAACGCTTCTTCTAATTCTGTTAAGGCATTGATTGTTTTGTTTTCTTTACTTAAATAACTATTTAGATTGTTTTCCATGTATTGAGATGCGTTTTTCTTAGCCATCTCAATTAAACGCATTTTCTTTCCCCTTTTGGGAACAAAAATAATATCTCCAAACATTTCTTTAAACACATCATAGTCATAACCTGTTGGCAATAGGATTTCATCCGGTTTTAAGTTTTTATCATACAACTCTACTAAATACTGAATCAATACTTCTTCAGGGTCTAGATAATATGAAAGTATTTTTGATTTCGAAAATAGTAATCTCCCCTGACGCATAAACAGTATATTTACTGATATATAGTTATCATAACTAATAAAGTTGATGATATCTCTATTTAAATTATCTTGGAAGATAACTTCTTGTTGCTCTGTTGTTTTCTGTATTGCATTAATTAAATTCTTGTATTCTGCAGCTTTTTCAAATTCTAGTTTAATAGAATGCTCTTGCATCTTTGCAACATATTCATCAATATATTTCTTCGTGTTTCCAGACAAAAATTTTCTAACGTCTCTTCTCATCTCTTTATAAATAGCTGGATCTATATCAAACTCACAAGGTCCAAGACACTGTTTGATAAAATAGTATAAACACACCTTTTTAGGCATTTTTTCAAATTTTCTAAAAGGAAATATGATATTTAATGTCTTCAAAGTTTGGTTCGCTGAAGTAGCATCCGGAAAAGGACCAAAACAATTTTTTTTATTCTTTTTCACATTTCTGGTAATCCTTAGTCTTGGATATAGTTCATCTGTTATCTCTATATAAGGATAAGTTGTACTTCCCATCAATGCAATATTGTATTTTGGCATATAATTCTTTATCAAATTAAGTTCTAATAATAAAGCTTCTTTTTCTGAATTCGTAATAATATATTTAATGTCCTCTATATCTTTTACAAGCATGGATGTTTTTGCATCACGAACGCCGACAAAATAAGAACTTACGCGATTCTTTAAGTTCTTAGCTTTTCCAACATATATAATTTTACCTGCTTTATCAAGCATTTGATAAGAGCCAGGTTTTTCCGGTAATGTCTTTAGTAATTCATTTATTATATGATTCATAGTACAGATTATATCAAATGCGTCTATTTCTTGCAATTAAATAGAATCGAGTAGAGGCTAAGTTTTAATAACTTTCGCCCCTCTCACACCACCGTACATACGGTTCACGTATACGGCGGTT
>JAEIOE010000016.1 GCA_016342455.1 Mycoplasmatota bacterium
ATTGTATCAAAAAATAGCTAATCAAAAAAGAGCCCCAGGCTCTTTCGTTGAAAAACTTGTTTTTCATTTTTTTATTAAAAATACTTTCCATCCGTAAATGAGTAAAACTCCGTTGGAAATAGAGTAAAACTCCGTCGAACACGAACGATTTTAGAGTAAAACTCCGTTATAACAAGACAGTTTTATTATATTAAGTTTATTCATTTATCGTTAATGGCTTAATTGCGCCATGTAGCGGTATATAAAGGATAAACTTTTTTATTTGCGTTATAATGATTAGAGTAGATTTCCTGGAAATCTCTCTTTTTTTTAGTCTTTAAGCTCGCGAAACAACAGTCTACATATAAAGGGTATCGAACTTTTAAAGTTGATAGGCAGGTGAAGTGTGTCGGATTTTATATAATATCTCTTATAATGTATCTAACTGTCCCATTTGTTTGGAATTTAGTGTACAATAACCCTACCCTACCACGGCTTTTATATTGTTCTGTTTTAGTTGGTGTATTTAGCTATGCAATGTATGTCTAATTTTTTTTGATATAAGAAAAAACAAAACCCCTAGTTAAAGGGGTCTATTGTATAAAAACGCACTAAATAATTATGGCGGGTCCTTAAAATGGGATACATGAAATGTGACTTTCCAATAGTCCCATTTGATTAGCTAACTAGTAGACACAGACCTCACTTTCCGCAGTATGTATTGTTTTTCTTATTAAATATTCTTTAGAAATATAATTTAACTTATGAACTGGTTTATCTAATTGCCCATTTTCAAACCTAATTACAAATTCCAGATTATCTCTTTCTCTAACTATGACATAATTAAATAGTTCTTTAAAAGGAAATTCTTCAATAGTACTTATTGGATTCTTAAAACCTCTCAGTATAGCTTTTGTTTTCTGGATTATGAAATCAACGTTATGAGTAGTTAAAAGCATATTTTTATATTGTACTATCTGATTACTAATAGATAATTTATGATGCAAGAGTTGATTATGAACTGTTTTGCTAAACTCATCTTTATCTAATAATGCCAGTTTATTTCTATTTTGTAATAACTCGTTTTCTAACCTAATGATTTCATTTTTCATTTTCAGTATTTCAGGGTGGTTTTCTAGAGTGGTTTTTAACTCGTTTAGAAAATCACCTTTTTTCTTTATTATCATGTTAATGTGTTCCATTAATATTTCATCAAATGTATCTGCGAATAACGATTCACTTTTACAAGTTTTTCTTATCCTGTTCGATGAGCAGTAGAACATTCTGGTTCTGTATTTTTCATTAGGGTGATTGATTCTTAACTGATAGTTTTTACCACATCTTGGACACTTTATAAAATTGTTATATATTGATACATTCTTCTTTTGATTCCTTAAGGTTTTCTTGTCAAGAGTATGATTGTACCTAATTCCTTTTTGCTTTCTTAAATCCTGGACTTTATTCCATTTATCTTCAGAAATAATTGCTGGATGTGTATTCTTCACGTAATATTTGGGTAAGAAATTTTGCTCCTTCATTTGATTCTTATTTCCTACAGCCCTTCTTGCTGATTTCTGAAGAAGAGCATTACCAGTGTATTTTTCATTGATTAATATGTTTCGAATTCCAGTTGAGTTATAGTTGACTCCTTTTAGTTTTGTTTTTAAACCCTTTTTAGTTAGATAAGTACATATACTATTATATGAATATCCTTTTAGATATAGTTCATATATCTTACGTACTATTATTGCTTCTGCATCATCAATTATTATATTGTTGTCTTTGTCTCTTTGATAGCCCAGAACTTGCGACGTAACCAAGTGAATTTGGCCCTGTTGAAATCTTTTTCTTACACCCCACTTCACATTCTCACTAATGATTCGGGCTTCTTCCTCGGCCATTCCAGCCAATACAGAAATAACGAACTCTATCTTAGGGTCAAATGAGGATATGTTTTCCTTCTCAAACCAAACTTCAGTATTATATTCTTTGAGTTCTTGTATTATTGATAGGCAGTCAATTGTGTTTCTAGCAAACCTGGATATTGATTTAGTTATTATCATGTCAATATTGCCAGCTTTAGCTAATGTCACCATTAAATTTAACTGATTTCTATACTTGATATTGGTTCCACTTTTACCTTGATCAGAATAGACTCCTACGAAGTTCCACTCCGCATTTTTATTTATCATTTTAGTGTAAGTTTGAATTTGTAACGCTAGGGATGTTTCCTGAATTTCTTTGTTTGTTGAAACTCTTGCATATGCACAAACTTTACGTTTTTGTTGTAGTCTTTCATGTCTTTCTAAGTTAAGTATTTCTACTACATTACTCATTTTATACACCAAATTTAAGTATCTGATAGTTTACATAGTATTTTGGATTTGAACTCTCTATCCTTTGGCTATGAAGTAATTGATGTTTGTTAGTTTGCATGATATCCTCTAATATACTTTCGGTAGATATATCTTTATTACCAATAACAAAGATGGCATCGTGTGAACTAGTTGATATTATGACTTTAAATATGCTCTTAATTATCGTTTGGTTAAGCGGAAGGTACCCATTTAGAAAATCACCCATTTGTTTGATTCGTTCTTCATGGAGACGTTTATCTACAATTAAACTATTTTTATTTTGTAATAAGACTTTGAAATCAATTAATTTGCTCTTTTTATCATCGTAAAGTGCCCTATAAAAATCTGTGTTTTCTTTAACAGATTCAACGTTAATGTTGATTATTTCTTTTATTTCATTTTCGGTTTTAGTAATTTGATTCTTAATGTGTTCAATTTCTTTATCTGATTTTGAAGTATCTAAACTTGATTTAACGAGATTTAAAGTGTCATTAAGGATATCATCGTTGTAAATATCTAAATTCTTTATAGCATCTATGATAGCTAACTTGAGCGTTTCTTGGTCTATGGGCTTGTTAGTGCAGTTAGCTGCTTTATCTCTATATCTATTCTTGCAGGATAAAGTTATTCTTTGAGAAGCTTTTCCGTAATTGTAGTAATGTCTATTCATTGGTTTTCCACAGTGAATACAATATACAATTCCACTGAGTGGATACTTGTTTGTGTATCTTGATTTTCCACCCTTTTCATTTCTCTTTTTCTTGAGGGCCTGAACAAACTCGAATTTTTTTCTTGGAATAATTGCTTCATGATTGTTTTTGATGTAATACTTTGGAGCTTGTCCTGTATTCTTAACTGATTTATGGGTTAAGTAATTAGTAACTACCCGTTTTTGCAGAATAGCATCTCCTGAATACTTTTCATTGGTTAAGATAGAAGAGACAGTGGCGGGTTTCCAAAAAATCTCTCCTCGACCATTCTTTATATTATTAATAGTTAAAAAATCAACTATTTGCTTAAGGGAAGAACCGGCGATATACATGTTGAAAATCATTATAACAGTTTTAGCTTCTGTTTTATTAATGACTATTTTTCCATTCTCATCTTTATCGTATCCAAGGAATCGCTTTGTATTGATGTGAACCTTCCCTTCCTTGAATCGTTTTTGAAAACCCCATTTAACATTCTCGCTTATATTTCTAGCTTCCTCTTGAGCAATTGAAGAGAAGATGGTAAGCATAAAATCAATTTTAGTATCACTTGAATATAAATTCTCTTTTTCAAAGAATACCTCAACATTGTAGTCTCTTAATTCTCTTACAACAGTAAGACAATCAACGGTGTTTCTTGCAAATCTCGATAATGACTTTGTAATTATCATATCTAACTTCCCATTTCTAGCATCCGATATCATTCTTAGGAAGTCTGTTCGCTTCTTCATACCTGTTCCTGATATGCCTTCATCAGCATACATTCCCATAAATTCCCAGTCTTCATTCTTTTGTATTTGATTTGTAAATTCTCTGATTTGTGCATTGTAACTGTGAATTTGGTCATCTTGATCTGTAGATACTCTAGCATAAGCACAAACTCTACGTTTTGGTTTTTCAATTGGAAGTCCTTTTTTATCTTCAAAGAATGGCATTTCTGGTTGAATAACTATTATTTCTTTATCTTGCATAAATATTTCCTCCTTTTTCATTACTATATACATCACTCAAAAAGCAACATAAATCAAGTGATATAGTTAATGTTTATTGTTTTTCACTTTCATATATTATTATTAATTTAGACAAAGAATTGTACCATTCCATACCATTGATATTTTTTGACTCGTAAAGCTTATCTAGTATTGTCTTCATGATCGTAAATCTTGTTTTATCCATTATGTGTCCTTTCCAAATAAAAAAAGGATTGCAGAAAGCAATCCTCAAAAGGAAATGATAAAGTATTCAAATATTCCTAACTTACCGGATACAAGTATATCACTTTGATTTTAAAAAGTATATGAACTTTAAGCACAATTTTTAGAAGAAATGTTTAATATCCATTTTCTTATCTAGAGTAGCAAAATATACACCCTTATATATGATGTTTTCTGCTCGTGCTTTATTAAAATACAACGGTTCTTCATTTATGTAGAAGTGTCCGCCTCCGCTAGAGTTGTAAAATACTTTTGAAATATATGTCTTGTTATAGTAGTCAAATAGCATTACTAGGCTTTGCTGATTTGTGTCTGTTCTCCAGAAAAAATCACTTAGTAAATCATTTTGCTTAACTACAATTACATCATCTCTAATGGTAGAGATACATAGCGGCATTACTTCCTTCAGCTCATTCTCCACGTATTCGAAGTATCTGTAGGCTATAGATTTATCGTTCATTAGAGCGTATGGGTTTCCAACAATAACATCAATGGATACATTATAGAAGCCTGAAAGCTTAATTAGATCATAAATACCTATATCTCTCAATCCAGTTTCATAATTAGAATAGGCTTGTCTTGATTTTTCGATAATCTTTGCTACATCATAAGTAGATAAGTTGTGTTTTACTCTCAATCTTTTGAGACTAGTGCTTATAAAAAACTTGTTTAAAGAATCTTGTGTTTTCAATTCTTGCATGATCTGCCTCTTTCAAAATTTATTATCACTAAATTATATAGCAACAAATGTTACCTTGTCAATAGTTAATGTGTACAATAACCATTAAAACAATAGCAAAATAGTGTAAATCGGACATCTCATGTCACGATTTGTTGCCAAACTGAAAAAAGTGTTTTTAATTATTTTAGAGAATATTTTTTGTATTATAATATTAATTACCGTCTATTTTTTATAACAGATTGGAGGTTAATATTGGATAGAAATAATATAGGTGAAAAAACAAAATCAAGGCGAGTGATTTTACAAAGAGTATACCTTATTGATAGAAGGGTTTCATTAAGTTTATCTGTAGAACTTGTTTCAAGAAAGTTAAATGTAAGCGCCAATTACTATTATCAAATAGAAAATGGTCAGAAAGGTAAAAACTTGCCTGTTTGTCTTTTGTTAAAAATAGCGAAAGCACTAGAAATGGATAAGCACGATATACTTGATTTTGAGAATGAATATATTGAATTGCTGAGAGTGTATAATCAAAATGGTTAATATAAGGTTTAGAACTAAAGAAGCTAAAGAGTTCTATGAAAAAGTTAATGATTATATTGATTACATTGATATAAAAGAAGCTTCAAAAGAAGGCTATAAAAAGATATTGATAGAGTATGTATTATATACAGATAGATTACCTGACTTACCAATTAGGCATGATGTTATTGTGTATCGAGAAAGACTCAAAGTCAGATTAAAAGCATCATCAGTTCAAAAACATATTGTAGTTATAAGAAATTTTTATAGATGGTACTATTCTATGGGCTATGGTCATAATATAGCTGAAGGGATAAAAGGAATGAAAATAGAATCTGATTTCAAAAGAGAAGCATTATCAGTAAAAGATTCTATTAGGCTTTTGAAAAGAGCCGAATTCAATGCAAAAAAAGATGTTATAGGTTTTAGAAACTATGCTGTAATATCTATTTTAATTACTACTGGATTAAGGACTATTGAACTCGAAAGAGCAGATGTTGAAGATATTGTTCATGTTAATGATGAATATGTTCTTTATGTTATGGGTAAAGGTCATGACGATAAAGATGCGTACGTTAAATTATCTAAACAAGTCTACAATATAATTGAGGAATATCTCATAGCTAGATCGGATTCATATACACCTTTATTCATAAATCATACATGTCACTCGTTGGGCTCGAGAATGAGGACAAGAACCATACGAGGGGTTGTTAAGGAAACTCTACGTCAAATAGGCATAGATAACCCTAAATACTCTGCACACAGCCTTAGACATACTACAGCAACTCTAGCTTTATATGAAGGAGCAAATATAGAGGATACTCAGCAGTTGTTAAGGCACAAGGATCCATCAACGACACAAATCTACGTTCATAAAGAGAAGAAACGGAATAGCAACTATGAATACAAGATAAGTGATACATTGTTTGGAGCAAAAAAATAATACTAACAAGAGGAAAAAACAATGATAAAAGAATTCGCGAACGAAGAGTTCGGAAAAGTAAGAGTTACATTGAAAGAAGAAGAACCATATTTTTGCCTAGTTGATGTAGCAAGAATGTTTGATATCTCTAATGTATCAGAAATAAAAGCATCAATTCCTAGTTTAGATTTTGAGTCTATAGAAATGAAATCAGGGAATAAGATAGTTAAAAGGATATTTATTAAACCACAATATATAAGTACAGTATTGTTTGCTTCTAAGCATCCAGAAGCGGATACAATATATGAATGGTTGTATCGAACGGTACTCCCACAGTTGTTAAAATACGGAGACTACAAGGTGGATGATTTTCAGGATCCAATAGTTGTCGTTAAATTTCTAGAAGAATTTCAAAATATGAGACTTAGAAATACAGTTTTGGAAACACACAAAAAAACAAATGCACCAAAGATTAAATATCTAAACAGATTATTAGGCTCAGAAACATGTGTTGATCTAGATGTTGTTCCGGAAATGCTAAAGTATAAAGGAATAGGAAATATGGAACTTATGAAAGTTCTACGAGCAACTCATATATTTAAAGATTGTAATAAGCCATGTCAAGAATTTTGTGATAACAAATGTTTTAGAGTAGTTGAAGCTAAATCTGTATGTGGTAATAGTGTTATAACATCAAATCGTACTTTTGTTTACAAAAAAGGAATTACTCTAATTGAGAAAATACTATCTGAATATGAGGTGAAACGCAATGCACGAGAAAAGCGATAATTACTATTCAGTAACTGATCTAATAGATATCTTGGAAGTAACCAGGAGAACAATATTAAAATACATCAAAAAAGGAAAACTAAGAGCATTTAAGCTTGGTAACCAATGGAGAGTAACAGAAGAAGAATTACAGAAGTTCATAAACAGAAATTCAAACTATTAAAAAATAACTCAATATTCTGACATATTTAACAGTACCGATAATGTATGTAACTGGTGTTACTAATGATATATTTAATGCTAGTTTCGACTATGTTTAGGTTCTGTTATATGTCGGTTTATTGTTATATCGAAAGGTAATATTATGGCACGACCATTTAAACAAGGATTACAGTATTTTCCTATGGACGTGCATATTTTTAAAGATCAAAAACTGGTGGATATGCATTACTATTTTGGACCCTTAGGTCTTCACTTGTATACACAACTCTTATTACTTGTCTATGAGAATGGGTATTACTTAGAGAAGTCCGAAGATGAACTCGCTGCACAGTTGCATCGAATTTTAGGTACTCGTTGGGTAAAGCTATCGAAAGTGGTAGAAATGATTCGCGGTTGTGTTGAGTTTAATCTCCTTGAAAGAGAGCTGTATACACAAGGTGTTATTACTTCTCTAGCTATCCAGAAACAATATATTCTTTCTACAAAAAGAAGAAAGACTGTGAATATTGACAAGTATTGGTTACTTGATCAGGAAGCCATGGATGAATTAGGATCTTTTTTAAGTATGCAAAAAAATAGAGTTAATGTATGCAATAACCTAGTTAATGTCAACAATAACCCGGTTAATGTTGACATTAATACACAAAGAGAAAGAGAAATTGAAAAAGAAAGAGATGTAATAGATATAAAAGATAAAAGCATTTACGGGCTACCCGAAATGCATTATTTAACAAAATTTTTAACTGATAGAAAATACATCCAACAAGATAGCAGTGATATTGTTCTGTACAATAAGCTGTTTGAAGAAGTAACAAATCGATATAGCCATTATGATGTAATGGTAGTTGTTAGGTACATTGTTACTTATAGCAGGAATGCAGAACCTAAGATTGATGATAAGTTTGCATTTATGAAAAAATCAGTTATTAACAATTTGAAAGAGTATAAGATAAAACAAGGGGGTGAATCTTTTGAAAAATGGATTGAATCAGGATTTTTACAAGTGGATAGATGACGTAAGGAAAGCCATTAGAAAGAAAGATGAGTTAGAAAAGAAGATAAAGTATTATGAGAGAAGGCTTAACTCTTGTAAAGGTGTAACTTATGATGTTCTAGGTGGAAGAGGGAATTCTAGATCTAATGAAGACAATCAAATTTATTGGATAGACAGAATTTCAAAAACAAAGAAAGCAATATCATATTTAAATAAACCAATAAATTATTATGAATGTTTCAAAATACAAGTAGGCTCTCAAGAGAAGCTTTTACTTCAGGGATATGTCATAAAATGTAAATCAATTAGGCAAATAGCAGAGGAACTAAATGTTTCTTCATCAATGATAATGAAAATAATGAATAACTTATCAAAGAAGTATAGCAAGGAAAATATAACTAATTAAATTAATGTATAGAAAACTATTCAAATCAATTGAAAAAAGTGGTATTATATTTATAAGAAAAAAACAGGATTTTTTCACAGAAATTAAATGTTATAATGGGAGGTTAAGCATGAATACAGAATTACTATATACAAAAAATTCTAGGTCTTATGAAAAAAGCTTAGACTCTCAGTATAAGAAAAATAATGGTATTTATTATACAGACATAAGTTTAGCAAAGCAAATGATTGATGCGTTAAAACTAAGCAATATTGAAGATATGAATATAATTGATCCTACTTGTGGAACAGGTAGTTTTTTATATGCGGCTAGTGAGTATGGCTTTAAGAATATTTTTGGTTTAGATATAGATAAAGGCGCAATTAAAATCGCAAAGAATAATGTTCCAAACGGAACATTTAAAGTTTATAATTCAATTTCTAATTCGTCTTCAAAATTAATGAAATTATTAAAGTTAAGAGAAAGGTTCCATGTTGTCATTGGAAATCCTCCTTATGCTCCAATAACAAATGAAACATATGGTTCGAGTAATGATTATTTATTTCAACGAACTGTTAAGAGTTCAGGAGATAATTTATTTGTTGCGGGATTATTGCGAGCTAAAGAAATGGTTTGTGAAGGCGGGTTGGTTTCATATATAATCCCCAAGAATTTTTTACATGTAAACTCATATAGTTTACTTAGAAGAGAATTATTAAGAGACTATTCTATTATGTCTATTGTTGATATAGGAATGTATTTTAAGAATGTAAGAGGAGAACAAATAATATTAACCTTCAAGAAATCAAAACCGAGTAATAATATGATAAAGATTTATTCTCTTATTGACTCTAACTTTATGTATATGACAATGATATCTCAGGATTTTTATAAAGATACAATTGTTTTATTCGACAGTGAAGAAGATTTTACAATATATAATAAGTTTAAGAACTCTTATACAACATTGAATGATTACGTAAGTGGATATGTTGGTAGAGGAAAGAAAAAAGGAAAAGGTGTTATTTCTGGAAAAGACATTAGAAAGTTTGGTCTTAAAAACAACAGAAAATTATCTGCGGGAAATAAAATATTTATCCAAAATATATATAGCAAAGAAGCAGGAATAATCGCTTGTTTTGGCGGAGATTTAGACGCTTCAGAAACAGTTACAGTTTTTACTGATGGAGATGCTACTATGTGCAGGTATGTTTTAGGAATTATTCATTCAAGATTAATTAATTATTTTTTACATAGATATTGTTTTAATAAATCAAGTGTTACTATGCATGTAGATGCAAAATATCTTAAAAAGATACCATTTATTGTTTCAGAGCAATACTTTGATATAGTATTAGAATATGTAGATTTACTTGAAAGTAGCAAATACATGAGTGAAACTTGGTTCATATATCTTGAAGAACTGAATAGAATAGTTTATAAGATATACAATATTGAAGATAGTGAGAGAGATTTTATTGATTTAAAAGTCAAATTAGTACAATCAAGAAAGTGGGTAGCATCGAATGGCAAGAAGAGCAAATGACTTAACAGGAAAAGAGTGGTTACAAAATTCATTTAGTATTTGGAGAGATTTGCGTAAAGACGCTGAAGAAAAAAAGCTAGAACATCCAGCTTCTTACCCAGTTGCTTTGTGTGAAAAGCTTATAAAGACATTTACTCGAAAAGATTTTAGGGTGTTAGATCCATTTAATGGTGTTGGCTCTACTTTGGTTGCGGCTAAGAATTTGGGTGGATCAGGTGTCGGAATTGATTTATCTGAAGATTACTGTAATATTTCAAAGAAAAGATTAGATTTTGATTCTAGATTTGAAGTAGTTAACGGAGATAGTTTTAAGGTTTTAAAAGATGAATCTTTAGGAGAATTTGATATATGTGTTACATCTCCACCGTATTGGGATATTTTAAATATGAAGAGAAGTGCAGATATGAGAAAAACAGTTAATTATTCTGATAGTTCTGTTGATTTAGGTAATATCTCAGATTATGATTTATTTCTAGATAATCTTAAGGAATTGTTTTCAAATGTATATTTGAGATTGAAACCTGACACATATTGTTTAATTAATGTTATGGATCTTCGCAAGAAAAGTGAATTTTACCCATTGCATAGCGACTTAGCATATAAGTTAAGGGAAGTTGGATTTGTTTTTGATGATTTAATTATTTGGGATAGGCAACTTGATTATAATAACATGAGACCGTTAGGGTATCCATATAGATTTAGAATTAACAAAGTGCATGAGTATATTCTTATTATGCACAAGAAGTAGGTGAACTTATGAATGTTCAAATGGCATATTTATTAGGGATGATTACTGGTAATGGCGAAATTAAAAGAGGAAATTCTACAACAAGAGTTTCAATAGCGATACCACATAAAAATCAGAAAACATATAATGATCGTGATGTTAAAATTTATGTTCGTGCAAGCATTACAGACATAAAACAGATTTTAGAACCTTTAGTAGGTACTTTATTACAACATACGCAAAGAAATAGTGAGACAACTCTATATTTTGAAAAATCCAACGAGGACTATTTAATAAGAGAGATTATTAGATTTATTGCAGGATCAGTAAGTCATGAAGATACAAGGATAAATCCGTACTTTTTTAGTTGTTCAAGAGATGAAAAAGTGTATTTTCTTCGTGGTTTATCTGATGTGACTGGATATATTAGAGAAAGTAATTATTTTTTCAAAAAACAGATTCATAGAGTATATATTGAAGTTCCACATAATTGGTTTTTAGTAATAGATATTTGTAATTTACTAAAATCAATTGATATACCTGTACAGAATATTGACTGGGCTCATCCTAATATGAGAGACGGATATTTGACAAAATATAATCAAGGCTATCATACATTTTGGAAAAAAGAACATCAGATCAAGATTTATGCAAATGAATTTCTACCTGTTGGATTCGGTATTATCCATAAGCGTGATGCTTTAAATGCTTTATCTGAAGATTTAGTCAATTATTATGCTTCAGAAGGGAAAAATGTAATAGATAAAACTCATAAATTTTATTGGGATTCAAATAGGATAAGTAACAAAGTAAAACCTCATCACCCTGGAGAATCAGATAGTTTTATACCAGAAGAGATTAGAGGAATGCATTTTAATAGATGGACAGAAATCGCTGATAAATTGGGTTATAAAGAATGAAAGAGTTAGAACTGTATATGCCAATGTGTATTTGGCTTGAAAGCTATATGAAAGACAATTATAAGGGATATAAAGTAATTGTTGTTGACGCACATTCTGAGAGACTTGATAGAGTGTTAAAGAAATACGATATTACATATGATTTAGCTACAGGAGTGGATATTCAAATTGACGTATTAGGAATAGCTAGAAGAAAAGATAAAGTAAAATTGATTTTTATTGAAGCAAAGATTACTAGATTAACACTAAGGGATTTGGGTCAATTATGGTCTTATTGTAAATTGATTAACCCCGAAGAGGCATTTTTGTTTTCGTCACATAGTTTAGGGAGTTTAAATAAAATTCTAAACAATTATGGCAGAGAAGATTTATTAGATTTTGGTAATACAAAGAAAATAAAAAAGATGATGGTTGGTGTTTGGGATATAAAGCAGAAATCGCCTAATCTTCTAACAATTATACCTAAATTATAAGGAGGTTATTATGGCAAGTATTTTAAATAATAGAGCAGAAACAATTAATTTCAGTTCTTTAAATGATTATTATGAGTTTATTGGATATTTATGCACACCAAATAGAGTAGTTTCTATTGATGCTGAAGTTCCAAGTAATTTGGTAAAGCAGTTTCTAGCAAATTATCCTAAAGGTCATTACAGGATTAAACCTAATCCAGTAACCCCAAGTGGTCTTCCCAAGAAATTTGGTGCACAGTTTAGAATTAATCTACGTAATATAACCAATCATCCTTTGAGTATTAGCAAGTATTTAAAAAGAGGAACAGGGACGACTGTTGTAAAAAGGATAAATAAGAGTAAGTTAGTAGAAGATTTAGTTTTGAACCATGGATTTGTATTCGGTAATATGCAGAATGTGACACATATAAAATCATTGGTGCCAAAACAGTATGTTACAGATTTTGATAAAGGATATAATTTATAATAATTTTACAAAAAATCGTTAAACAATAGCAATGAATATGAAAAAGTGCTACAATTTTTATTGTAGCACTTTTATTTGATGATTCTTATAACGGGTATTTAATACAAGTAGCTTATGCTAGGGAGATGATTTAGACTTGAGTATCTTGGAAAAAAGCACAAAAAAGAATTATGATTCATTGAAACGTAGGATAGAATACTTTAACGATAATTATCATCAGTTTCAACTCAAGCATATTGAAGGAATCGTTAAAAATATAATATACTTTAATGGCATAGTATTATTTGGTAGACTTAGAGATGCTGAATATAAAACTGATTACAATAGTAATGAAACAGTTTTTCCGCGACTTAGAGTAGTAAATGGAGAAGATTTTTCTGTCTTTAGAGACATTAATCAATATTACAATTTGCCATCTGAAAAAGTTAAATGGGAGGGAAGACTTAATACTATTAATGAATCGCTATTGTATGCTGCACATAAATCATTCATTGTTACAGTATTTGAGACAGGAGCAAAGGAAGGAGACACAGTATTATTGATTTTATATAAGAAGCAACCTAATTGTTCTATAAGATTACGAAAAATGGCTGTAGATGATGACCAAATTATTAATCTGGATAATTATACTGCTAAGATTAATGATTTAAAACTCAATTTTATAAAATACTGGTTAACAAAAACTTGCAATCCTCATTTTGAGGAAATTACATATAGAATTACTAATTCAATAAAGAAAATATATTTTACAGAAAAGAATCAAGACCGAATAGATGGATTTATTTATCCATCTACTACGAGAAGGAAGAATGACTTAAATGTAGCTTTTAAATCCTCGGGTATAAGAAAAATATATGTTGAATCTGCTTTTTATGGCAAGGTTCTAAAAGTAGGCCATAATAGTTTATTGATTAGATCAAATTATTGTTTTAAAGGTGTTCAGAATAGGCGTATATGCTGGGAGTTCAAGAATGATTATATAGATTATGCTTTTATAGTGCAAAGCTAAATAAGGGAAGTAAAGGAGATGTAGAGTATTAGTCGTATATTATACTCGCTATAAATAGAATGAAAAGAGATTTATTACCAACTGAAAAAAATATCATTGAAACATTGAAAAATGATTCAATAGAAAGAAATAAGCAAGTCAAACAAGTTTTAGATATAATCAGTAACGACTTCAAGGATGGTGGAGTAATTTTTATTGATGGAAAATGGGGGTCAGGTAAGACCTTTTTTGTAAAACAACTACAACATATATTAGATTGTGAGTCTGGACTGAAAATAATTAACAGTGAGCTTTCAAATTATGGAACTATTAATATAGATATTACAGAACCTATGATGACGCTATATTTTAATGCTTGGGAGAATGATTTTCATATGGATCCATTATTGTCAATGACTCATAAACTTATATCAGCAAGTTCTGGCTACGTTTATCAAGGTGATGTGATTAAGAAGAACCAAAGTGTTTTTATAAGAATGTCAAAAGTAATAAAGTTTGTTTCAGGAGGAAGATATGATATTTCTGAGTTTGAATCTGAAAAGCAAGATACGTTCAAAGTAATTGAAGTGCAAGAGGAAATACATAGTATTTTTAATAGATTAGTTGATTCAATTTTAGCTGAAAGAGCAAACAGGTTAGTGTTGTTTATAGATGAACTGGATAGATGTAAACCAGATTATACTGTTAGACTTTTGGAAAGATTAAAACATGTATTAAATAATGATAAAATCACTACAATTATATCAGTTAACTTAGATGAACTTGGTGCTACAGTAAAAAAATTATATGGAGAAACATTCAATCATAATAATTATTTCAATAAATTTTATGACTTGAAAATCCATCTTGACGAGATTAATAGATTTGATTATTTAGTACAACAGGATTCGGATAAGTTAGCTTTCTTAAGTCAATATGTTTTTAATGTTTCAGTTAGTTGTAGTTTAGAGTACTTTAATTTATCGTTGAGAGAAATAAACGAATATAAAATTTATATCGATAAACTCAAGTCTTTGTTGAAAGGTAACTCGTTCCATATTCCTAGAAAGAACTCAGTTAATTTTATAGCTTGGATAATAGTTCCATACCTTATTGCACTCAAAATCTCTAACGATTCAATTTACAAATCTGTAACTAAAGGTAGAAATTCAAGTGATTTTACACAGTATTACTTTTCTGATAAGATGATGCTAGATTTATGTGATTATGTTCTATCTATAGATAATCAGAACTCAGAAAAAGAGATGAAGTTAAATTATGAAGATGACTTTAAGAAAATTTACAACTTTCTTTTTACAAGTATGCATACTGAATTTGAGCAAATAAAAATATTAAATACACTATTTAATAAAAATTCAAAGGATATGATTAGCAGAGTACTTAAAAGTCTTAAATAATAGAAGTTGTTTTACTCGCTTCCAGTAATCTATGTAACTGGTGTTACTAGTACCATGTTTTACTGATATACAATGTGATTTTTATTACTGTTACATGTACCTTATTTGATATAGACAATATTGGTGCTTTTACACTAAATTGTGCTTAAAGTTGGTAGACAAAACTTGACAGTTAAAATATAATATAAGTATCGTGGAGTACTGGGTAAAACACCCTAGAAGTCATAGGAATTCGTAGATCGAGTTCCTTTTTCTTTTGCAGAAATATATGTAGTACAAATCTAGTAAATAACTTCAGTTTTTTGAAAAATACTGCTGTTTAGAGGAGTTGTATGAGTGCCAAAACCATTAGACACATATCAAAAATGGGCCAGAGATGGCGTTTTAAATGAAAGAATAAAGACTATACAGGAACTGGATTGGTATGGTTTTTAAACAGTGGTTATAATAGTATATGCATACAAATATGAAAGGAAAAATAACCATGCCAAGTAATAATAGTAAGTATTCAGAAGAAATGAGAGTAAAAACAGTTAAGTTTATACTCGATACAGGAAAATCAGCTACTTCAGTCGCAGAGGAATTAGGAATTGATACTAACACAGTGTGCAGATGGGTAAGAGATTATAGAAGGAAAAATAATATGCCATCATACGCCGAGGAAAAAGGCGTAATAAAAAGACCATATAAGAGAAAAGATGAGAAGGATTTAAAAATTGAAGAATTGAAAATTGAAATTAAAAAGAAAGATAAACAACTTGAAGCTGAAAAAGAAAAGGTGGAGATCTTAAAAAAATCCCTGCGCATCTTCATGGAACCACGCGAATGAAGTATGAAGCGATTCATAAGTTAACCTCGTCACATAGCGTGAGGAAGATGTGCATCGTATT
This sequence comes from Mycoplasmatota bacterium, assembly GCA_016342455.1. Taxonomy (GTDB): domain Bacteria; phylum Bacillota_I; class Bacilli_A; order Izemoplasmatales; family Hujiaoplasmataceae; genus 4572-104. The sequence goes on from JAEIOE010000016.1 coordinate 16,148, forward strand.
AAATGTAAAAGAACGAGGGTATTATCAGTGGCTTAAACAAGAGAAAAGAAGAAAACAACGAAGAGAATCAGAATTGGATCTTGTTAAGGCGGTTGAGAATACATTTAGAGATAATAAGGAAATATATGGTAGTAGAAAGATACACAGAGTATTATTAAATGAAGGAATCGAAGTAAGTGAATGGAAAGTACGCAGAATTATGCGTCAAAACGGATTTTATTCGATTGTAAATAAAAAGTATAAAGCATATTCAAATAAGAAGCTAAATGGAAGATACGCAGCTGATATAATTGAACAAAACTTTGATGTAGAAATACCTAATAAAATATGGGTAAGTGACATTACATATATAAAAACAACACTAGGTTGGTACTATCTAGCGTGTGTAATGGATTTATATAATAGAGAAGTGATTGGTTACTCAACTAGTAAAAACATTGACACAGAACTTGTTAAAAGAGCTTTAGGAAACGCTATTGCTAAGTACCCTGATGTAGAAGGTACAATCTTCCATAGCGATAGAGGAAGTCAATATGCAAGTGCTGGATGTAAAAACATACTAAACGAACATAAAATGGTTCAAAGTATGAGTCGTTCTGGTTGTCCATACGATAACTCTTGTATAGAGAGTTTCTTCGCTTGCTTAAAGAAGGAATGTATCTATAGAAGACAATACTTAAATCCATCTCAAGTTGATGTGGATATCTTTAGTTATATCGAACTATTCTATAACAGGAAAAGAATGCATTCTTACTTAGACTATATGTCTCCTATTGCTTATAGAATTCAAAATAAGGCTTTTATATCTGCCTAATAAATGATATAATCCTATGTATATATATTCATTATTACTATATGTTAAAAATACACTTAATCCACTAACTATACAAAATACTACTATTATGATTCCAGAGGAAATAGAACTGACGTTAAGACATTTATTTATGGTCAAAATGATACTACAACTCCGACTATTCCTTCGTACCAACAATATAATTCAGGATCTTCTGATGCCGTAATGTATTATAATTATAGTTATGACTATCAAGACATATATTCTTTGGATGTCGGAGAATCTCCATCACTGAATTTCACTTATTTTGATGAATTTGATACATATAAAGAATATCCTATAACAGGTATGTCAACAACAATGACATATAATAACCTTGATACTTCAACAGCTGGATACTACTATAGAACTTATCATGCGACATATAGTACGTATTATGATTTGACGTTTAGAATTGTTTTCCAAGTTGGAAATCCACAGCCTTATGATACAGTTCCTCAAGAACATATGCATTATAACTATAGTACTGATTGGGAAGATCAATTAGTTAGTTTTGGTGAGATTGATTATATAAATGGAGTTGCACAGACGGAAGCTACGATTCAAGAATATACATATGATAATCAAGGAAATCCAACATATATAACTAATTTTGTATATAATGGGACAACTTACTATGGAGCAAATTTAAGTTGGTCTGGTAGAGAGTTGACTAACATATATGTTATGTCTAGTAGCCAATACCCTATATACCAAATAGAGTACACATATAATGACCAAGGTTATAGAATAGAGAAAGAAATCTCTACATTTAACGGGTCTGGATTTACAATAAATCAAACAATCAAGTATGAATTAATTGATGATAAAGTTGTGTACGAAACTGATGGTGATTATGGTATAATGTTTACATATGACTACGATGGTACATTAATAAGTTTTGATTACGATTCAGATGTTACTGATCAGACAAATGGTTCTGAGTATTTCTATATTAGGAATCAAATGGGTGATATCACCCATATAGCAAATAGTAATGGGATTGTTGTTGTACATTACGTTTATGATGCATATGGGAATATTGTAGAAACAGAAATATCTTCTGGATACACAGCAATAGCCAATGCAAACCCTTATAGATATCGTGGATACAGATATGATACCGAAACAAATCTTTATTACCTAAATAGTAGGTACTATGATTCTAATATTGGAAGATTTATTAATGCTGATGGATTGTTAGGTGGAATTGGAGATGTTCAATCTACAAATATGTATACATATTGTGCTAATAACCCCGTGAACAGAAGTGACGAATCAGGATATTTTTGGAATATTATTGCAGGAGCTGCAATAGGTTTTGTGATAGGTTTTGGAGTGAATCTGGCAATACAAGCGATTAGTGGAGATGAACTTGATATATCTAAAGCTTTGGTTGCAGGAGCTGCTGGAGCAATTTCTGGAGCTTTAACAGCCACTGGATTAGGTGCAGGAGCAGTTGCAATTGGCAATGGTCTTGTTTCTTCAGCAGAAACAGCAGCCACCACTCTACTAAACGGGGATAAGATTACTGGACTCGAACTTGGTATATCATTCATTGTAGGGGCAGGTACAAGTCTTTTGACTGGTGGTGGAGTAAAGAATTCAAAGAGTTACCTTGGTGCAAATGCGCAATATTCAAAATGGGTTAGTAAATCAAGTAAAGTATTAGGCTCAAAAGGTGCGTATAAAACAATGCAAGGACTTAAAAGCGCTTTTACTCAGGCAAAAAATAGATATTTGAAGGAACAATGTAAGGCATTTACTAAATTTGTTATTACTCAGACAGGTATCGAAATATTTCAAGAATTAGTTATTGACTAAAATACGATTAGTAGGAGAGGAACCATGATTTGTAAACACAATAAAAACAGTACTATGTCAATCTTTATAATTCAAAAATTGATATTTATAATTCCTTTAATTGCTTATGCTGTTGTTAAGAATTTTCTTGGTGGGACTTCAATATTGATTCCATACTTGTTTTGTATTATTCTCTCTGGCTTTGTTATTAATCTAGGGAATACTTGGATGTCAAGCAATGTTGAAACATGCATATTTAAAGTTTCAGTAAAAGATATAAAAAATAAATCCTTTATTTACAATACTTCAGAAGGACCATATATGTCGAAAGTAGATTATATTTTTCAGAAAATCGGGTATATACTAATCTTGATAAGTATATTTTATTTTACTATTTTAGTTATCATAAGTAGAAAAAATTCGATTATAGTTCTGTGGACTTCAATGAGCGATGTTTATTCATCACTTCTGATGATATATCTATTATTTGTAGCTATATTTTCAGCTTTAATAAGGATATCTTTATACTTATATGAGAAGTACTTTTGTAAGAATAGTACAAAGTTTAAGTAGTTAGTTCAGTGAAATATAGAGATAAATACTGATTGTATAAAAAACACCAAGATCTATCTAGAACTTGGTGTTTTTAAACATTGGGTATAATAGTATATGCATACAAATTCATTATTTTGAAATTCAAAGAAAGCAACACAGTAATGACACTGAGTAAAACATTGATTATTTTCATTGTTTTTCATATAAACTTAGTAATGACAGCCCATAAGACAAGCATAGGTCTGATACATTCGGTATCAAACCTTTTTTTTGCCTTTATTTAGCCGGTTCTACTTTTTATCATTGTGTTAAAATTAGTAACTATATAGATAGTGAATGATCTATTTTGATACAAATTTAGTAAAAAATCTAAACGAGCTACACGATTACATTTCGAGCTACACGATTTGAAATAGATTTACACGATTACATATCTATCAAAATAATTCTTAGTGTTTCTAATATGTATAATATGAAAGATTTTCAAGGTCAACGATACGTATACCTAATATTATTTGTGGTGCGAGATGATTTGCATTATAATATAATCAGCAGGAGGAAGTTAGGATGAAAAAGATATCAGAGCATATTAAGAAGTATAGAAAAAAGCACAACCTTTCTCAAAGTGAATTTGCTGTTAGATTACATGTAACAAAACAAGCTGTAAGTAAATGGGAAACAGGACGAGGATATCCGGATTCTTCTTTGATACCTGTTATTGCTAAAGAGTTGGGAATATCAATTGATTCTTTTATGGGAGAGAAAAGAATCAAAAGCAGAATGATTGTCATATCAATAATATCCACTATATTCATAATTGCGTTGATTATTCTCTTCCCAGTGATTAAGAATTATTTCCAAGAAATTCGTGAATACAATAACTTTAAGGACAATATAGAAAATACTATTGAATTAGATTTACCTGAGGATGGGTCGTTGGTAAATGCAGAATTTGAGGATTGGATAATGTTCGGTAATGCTATCCCTATAAATCGCATGAGTTATCTAGTGTTTTCAAATGAAAATCAAATTGAAACATTTGAGAATGGTTTGGTTACTGATTCCAGATGGGTGACATTCTTAGATGAAGATCAATTGGAGTTAATGCCTGCTGCTATCTTCGACTATTCTAGTATTGGTAATTATTACTTGTTTTATAATGTTGATACGAGTTCACTATTAGATTCCAGTGTTAATGATGGTATCTATCATATTCTATTTTTAATATATCAAAAAGATAATAATAGATTAATAGTGTTTGATTACTCAATATATATTGAAGGAGGGAATTAAGATGAAGAAATTTCTAGTAGTATTGTGTTTAATGGGTACGATTTTACTTAGCAGTTGCGCACAAAATGAAGAAAGCATTATAGATGATTTAGATGGAAATTATTATTACGTTGAATGTATATATCTTTCACCATTTTCATCAAGTACATTGGATGCCTATCCAGGTCTATATGGGTCATTAATATATATAACTTTTTCTGATAATCAAATTGTATATTATGGCAATGATGATGAAACTAGAAGTTATAATCAAATTGAATTTAGAGAAGAAGAAGTAAACAAAGATCTAGATGATTTGATTACACTAGATCTGAATGGGGTGTTTGAGACTTTTGAATCTCGTTATGATATTTATAGTGATGATGTTTCAATCGGACTGACAGTTTTTGTTGATGGTGATACACTATATTTGGCTGAAACTAGAATGATAGGTGGCAGCAACGATATTTTCACTGTTTGGAGTATAGTTGAGATTGGGAAATAATCATATGTTTTAACTAAACATGAAAATTTTTAAATCTACCACTTAAATTAAAAATTTGTAATATAGGGTTCGATACCCCACAATAAGTAGGTAGTGGAATAACCAATTTTGACACAAAGAAAGTACTACTTGAAAATCACCTCAAAATAAAAAGGCTAAAAAAAGCCATAATTTAGGGGTGCAATTTTTTCGGGTGGGGGTGTAAAAATTTTGACTAGGGGTGTAAAATTGTAGCAAAATAGGTCATACAACCCATATTGAAAGCATAGGTTTGATACAATTGTATCAGGCCTTTTTTTGCGCTATATAGGGACGTTTTTCTATTTGATAGAATTTTAGGAGACTAAAAAGTACTCTGATTTTACTTGTTTTAAGACATTTCATTAGAATTTCTACACGATTACATTTTGAAATACACGATTTGAATTAGATTTACACGATTATTGATAGATGCTCTAGTTTGAAATAAACTGCATATCGTTTTAAACTAACTACTCTTTTTATCAAGTAGACAATATCACAAAAAGATATACTTTTTTTAAAAAAAAAGAACAGGCGATATGTTGACAATTCACTATTGATATAGTATTATTAATTTGAAGCGCGACATTATAAGTCGTATCAATGGGGTTAAATTATTACCAGACTAGTCCAACCTCACAGACAAGGATTTGAAAAGACTTTTTTATAAAAAACTATTTGGATTATGATATCTAAATTACATATACGTGTTGAAATGAACTATTCAATCCAATATATATGACTACTTGCATTAAGTAAATGTAATATGAAAAGTAAATATCGCTTTATACAAGAAAACCTGATATGAATATAACAATCGATGAAGCAAATGCTATATCGATTTTTTAGATTTTTTATTAACGATTTGTTTGTTTGTTTGTCTCTTAATATAATCATCTTCTCTTTATATTTTATTAGTGAACATTAGGAAAGGAAGGAATTATTATGAAAAAAGCGCTGATTACATTGATATTTGTGCTAATTATATTTCTTGTGGGCTGTGATTCTAGCACCACACTTTATACAGGACCAATTGAAATAGGTTATAGTGCTGGAGGAGGAGCGGCAAAAGAGTTTCCAGGTTGGGTTGCTTTTACGATTCCAAATCCTGTGCTAGATGAAGGTGTATCAACGGATATTATATTTGAATATGGTCATGATTACGATTCGAATCAATATGATTTATGGTATGAAACACATTCTATTGCCGTATTTGTTTCACCATCTCCATCAAACTATTATCGTAATAGAGATGAATACACTACACTATATGAAGAAAATGTAGAAGATTTCGTTACTGATGAATATCTGGTTAGTGGAGATATTCATAACTTGTTTGGTGAAGTAGAGTTCCATAAATCATTTGTGTTATCCATATCATCTAGTGATATACCTTATGAACACGGAAGACTGTATTTTGTTTTGTGTAGGGGTGTTTTCTATGATGATATGGAGATCAATCTCATGACAATATACAAAACTATTACTTTTAATAATAGTGATGGTAAACTTGTTTTTTACGAATAAAAAATCGAAGAGAGAGATTTTTATGAAAAAATTATTTATAGTTATATGTTTTTCAGCACTAGTTATGCTAATTCCATATTCTGTCAAAGCAATAGATTATAGGGACTATGGATTTACACAAGAAGAAGCCGAAACAAATTTAGAAAATGGTTTAGATGATTGTTTATATACGGACTTTAAAGACACTTACTATACACACGGTGAATATATTAGTGTTCAATTTGAGATCAGGAATAGTAAAGACCTAAAAGGCGATTATGAATATATTGTATCTGTTGAACCCGAAGGAAATGACTTTGACAAAAGTATAAAAATAATTACAAACACAAGTTTTGAAATTAATTTTTATTCTACTAAGTTTGGTGAGTTCGAAGTGAAAATATCGGCCAAAGACAATCAGGGAAGCCGCTTTCAAACCAGTCTGTATGTATTCTCAACTGAGGATCTAGATTTTGTAAGTAAAACTAGCTTCACACAAACTAAACGACAGTATTTTATGTATTTGTTTGATAAAAAAATGGTAAACGAAGAAGACTATAATTCTATTGTTTATGGATATGAAAAACACACTGATATAACAGAATTCATGGAAGAAACTCCTAGAATAAAGGATTTTGAGCAATATATAACAAAATCATCCTCTATTATATATATTTATGGCTATATTAGGTTCGAAGATGTTGCTCATCAAATTCATCCAGCAAAAAATATAAAAGTAACACTTTATGATGAGGATTTATTTGGTATTAGACAAAATTTGGGAGCCCAATATACTTCTAACACTGGATTATATTGGTTTTCTGTAGAGAATGATACTGGATTCCTCGAAAACGGTTATGATATAATACTTGAGATAAAACTAGGAAATGAGTCTTATCAGGTGCAAGATTTTTTCCAAGTATACGAGATTGAATATGGTCCTTTTGTTGATGTTACTAACACGTATACATATATAGGCCACACTTTTGAATATTATGATTCCAATAATGATATAGATGATTTTGGAGTGGCTGCCAATTTGTACGAAGCTGCAACGATAGGTTTTGATTATCTAGATTTAGTTGATTCTGAAGATTTAGAGGACTATACTTTATTAGGTATTGAGTATCCGTATGGGGAGGATTTCAGTTGGTATGACCCACTAACTGCTGATATTTATATGGGGAATGATTACATTAATGACTACATGTGGGATACGCTTTTACATGAGTTCGGACATTATGTCGCACATCAAAATGATATCACTAGTTTTTGGCCAGCCGTGCACTCCATGGAAGAAAATCAGATATATGAGTTTGGTGTGTTTGGGAAAACTATTGGTAGGCAGCTCGTGTGGTCTGAAGGCTGGGCACATTACTTTTGTGTTATGGTTCAACAAGTGATGAATAGTATCCTTCTTAATGTTCCAAATGTAGGTGATACATTAGAAGGCGGCTATGATATGGAAACGGTAAAGGCCCCTTCCTATCTAATGGGTGAGGGGAATGAATATGTAATGGGTCTTCTACTGTATGATATAGCAGATACGAACGATGATGTTGCAGATGATATTGACTGGGGGCATGATGTATTATTTGATTATTTAGAGAGTTATGTAGAAAGTATGAAAGTAAGTGATCCAGACTATGTACTATTCTATTTCAATGAATTTTACGACTCTCTTAATTTAGATGCCTATGACGATGAATTTGGACCGTTAATGACATACTACAAAATATCTGCTGCATTAACTTCTCCTACTAGCGTATCTTACAATCCTCCAAGCTTTAATTGGGATGCTCAAGGTGGTATTACCTACAATATAAATAATGATTTCACTTTATACATTATGGATTCTTTTGGAAATCTATTATTAGATCCTATTCCGATAGGAAACAATACTACCTACGTACTGGATGAAGCTCAATGGACAACTGTTTTGTCATCCGGAACTTCAAACATAAAATGGAATGTCAGCGCTATACAAACCACAGGCACAGATACTGGACCTTATTTTGCAGAAAGAATCACTTGTAATCTTCCTGTTCCTTTAACATTAGCGGTTGGCTTATCAAGATCTGGAAATATATTATTCGCAGGATCTTATATCTGGTATAAGTTCACTGCATCTTCGAATTCAAGTTATACATTTGTGTCTACGGGAACAACAGATACATACGCTGAATTCTTCAATACCCCTGTAGCTGGTACAAGTATAATTGGTAGATTGTATTATAATAACGATAGTGGACCAGGATTGAATTTTAGTAAGACTATTACATTGTTAAGTGGTCAGACAATATATCTGCGGGTTAGAGGTAATGACTGGACAGAGACTGGTGCATACTTAGTCGAAGTATCAGGTGGTGGTATAAGCTTCGAGTATTAGTATAAAATTGTTATTGCTGTCTAAATGCTCTTAGAATGAAAATTTATAGTTTTATTGTAGCAAAATTGACTAATTAGTAAAAAATAGACTCTTAATTTTGGTTAACAGAGAGTGAATTTGACACAAAAAGTTGGACTCTTACTGTTTAGATAGAAACCGGGGTTTGATACCCAACAATAAGCAGATAGTTGAATAACCTGTTTTGACACAAAGAAATTCTCACTAAAAAGAGTCCGAAAATAAAACGGCTAAACTAAGCCATAATTTAGGGGTGTAATTTTTTCGGCTGGGGTGTAAAAATTCTCGCTAAGGGTGTAAAATTGTAGCAAAATAGGTCATACAACCCATATTGAAAGCATAGGTTTGATACAATTGTATCAGGCCTTTTTTTGCTCTATATAGGGCCGTTTCTCTATTCTCTAATATTTTTGGACTCTTAAAAGTCCATTGATTTTACTGATTTTCGATTGTTCTCATCAAATTTCTACACGATTACATTTTGAAATACACGATTTAAAATGGATTTACACGATTTCAGTAATCTAGCCATTTAAGTAGTATAAAAAGATAATATTGTATTCAAATATAGTTGATCATATGGTAAAATATTTTCAAAAGGCAAGTTGCAAGTCGCTATTTTTATATCTAGGGCAGTAACTATGTGTCCTAGAAAATCATAGCAGTGCAATCTTACCGGATTTGAACTATGATTTTTCAAGTGTTTTTATACAGTTTTTGTTATTATCATGAGATGAAAAGCATATAAAAACAACCTTCAATGAAGGTTGAAATAAACTTACTATAGTTTCACATGTTTTTATACACTTAAAGTGTTGAAAAACTTACTAAAAGTGTCGAAAAAAAAATAAAGTCGGTACGGTGACTGAAAGCAACTCGGGTCGATAGCACCCAAAAATAGGATAAAGTCGGTACGGACATGACATAATTTAGAAATAATACAAATAGTGTAATTAGTAAGAACAATACATAAAGGGATAATATGATGGGTTCTCCTTTTTTGGAGAACTTTTTTATAAAAACGGGCCCTGTGGACCCTGTTTAGGTTCAATAAAATATTATAAAATGTTTTAGATGCAGCTAAGTTTATGTTAGTTGTTAATTTAAATAGAGGAAGGTAAGAGTAATGAAAAAAATGTTGTTAGTATTTATGAGTTGTATTTTATTGTTTGCGTCTAGTCAAATGACAGATGTTAGTGCGAGTAGTACTTTTACACCTGGAATAGACGGATATATAGGACAATATGCTAAAACACGGTTTATTGATGAAGTTGTTAGAGTATACATAACTGAGGATGCTGTTGAGACTATTGAAAGTACAAATACTGATGTTCAGACAGAAGTAATAACAACAGAGTCCTGTCTAATTTTTGGTTGGATTTGTACAACCCAGACGCAAACAAAATTTTACTATGAAACAACTATGAAAGTTAATAAAGTAGTAGAGGATAGACATCTTTTTAATGATGTGGATTCATTAATTTACATGCTGAAAGAGTTAGAATACAGAGCAAGTAATTATGAGGGTTGTAAAGGTCAAAATGTGAACAATTGTGTAATTGGATATGTTAGAGGTATTGATAAAGGCTATGTTTCTGGTTATGGTGGTTTATTCACTTCTGCATTAGGTAATGTTAATGAAGGATTTGTTGACTATGTTAAATAACAGACTGGAGATAGTGGACTACAGGTTTATGAGTATTTTGCAGCTTTTGTGTCTACGAGTTCATTTAATTCACCGCTCTATGGGGATGTTGAGTATTACAATCATGGAGAAGCAGTGAAACTAATTGATCCATTGAATAACAATTACACAACCGAAGGAAGTATAGACTTGATTCACTTGTTTGCTTCAGTAGATGGGATTTATGAGGATACTGATGCTATACTTGATCCAATTGATGATATTGTTGTTTCTATTGATCATATGATTTCTTGGGCAGGTGATTTGCAAAAATTCACAGTTGAACTTGAGAATCACAAAGTCACACGAGTAGAAGTTGATAATGTTATCAACTCCTGGTCAGATACTAGAAATAATGAATACGATTTTTGTAATCTTATAGGTACAGCATGTCAGTTTAGTAATGAGGACATGTTGAGTGATATTGATGCTATGAATATAACTGAGTTGTTAATAAATGGAATACCTGAATACGAGACGTATTGTGATTATAATGGATTCTGTACAACATATACATTTTATGATGATTTAAATCTAGTGAGTACTGCTTTTGCAGGTTATTACAACATTGTAGGGTATGACAACTCATCTGTATTACCGAACAGATACAAAATATTTCTAGACAGTATCTTTTTTGAAGATGGTAGAAAATCTAATGATAGTAGTTTAAGTGATTTCAGAGATTTGGTTGATGAATATACCGCAATCAAAATTAGTAATGGCAATTATGTTGATGACTGGCCATTATTGAGTAGTAAATCCACATTTCTTTATAATGCTGGACAAAAAGTTGATATTTTATACAGAGAACTTGCATCTCAGTTGTTTAAAGAGTACATTATAAATATGAGTACTAAGGCAATATATTCATCTGGTGGAGGTGGAGGGTATTATAACCCAAACAGTCCATATATTATGAAAGAGCTAGCAGCAATGTAAAGTATTATTTCAAAATTTCTTTAGGAGGAATAGCATGAGTAATAGTAGATATTTATCAGTTAGAAGTGTTATTTTGGGTCTAACTATATTCTTTGTGTATATGATTATAGGTATATACCTTAGTTTTAATGAGCAATTTGAGTATTTGAATGACTTTTGTATAATTCCAAATTCAATCAATTGTTACTACATTAATGTAGCTAGTAATCCATATTACTTGATTGTGCCATTATTGAAAATATTCTTAGTGTTTTTTTCAATAGGAAGAAGTAAAAACTTTTTGATAAGAATATTTGCAGCTTATTTATGTTTGACTACTTTAATACTTTCGCTACTAGGTATTGTTTTTCCATATGACCCTCTAGAAAATTTTATGTTTTGGTTGATGATTGATTTCTTAAAGATAATAGAGATTATCAACGGATTGTTACTACTTATTGTTTTTGTATTCATAGAACTTAAGAATAGATAAATGTATTTGATTCTTCTTGTCAAGAGTACTGTGTTAAACTATTTAACATGTCTACTTTTACTGTATCACTAGAATTGTATCAGGCCTTTTTTTGCGCTATATAGGGCCGTTTCTCTATTCTCTAATATTTTTGGACTCTTAAAAGTCCATTGATTTTACTGATTTTCGGTTGTTCTCATCAAATTTCTACACGATTACATTTTGAAATACACGATTTAAAATGGATTTACTCGATTATAGATTACACACTCTATATTTTATAAAGTGGGCAATAACACCCTGAAAAATAGTAACATTTGTTTTTTCTAAAATTTATGATATAATTATTTTATAAAACAGGTCATTTAACCCGGAAAATAAAATAGGTGATATAAATGGTAATTAAAAGAAATGATTATTTAAGAAAAATAATAAGACATAAAAATAACGGATTGATTAAAGTAATAACAGGCATGCGAAGGGTAGGAAAATCATACCTTTTGTTTACCTTGTTTTACGACTATTTAGTCAGTATAGGAATTGATAAAAGTCACATCATAACATATGCATTGGATGATAGAAGAAACAAAGAGTTAAGAAACCCTGATAAATTATTAAATGCTATTGATGATGGGATAAAAGATGATGAAATGTATTACATCTTACTAGATGAAATTCAAATGGTTGATGAGTTTGAAGATGTTTTGAATAGTTTGCTACATATTAAAAATGTTGATACATATGTAACAGGAAGCAATTCGAAATTTCTATCAAAAGATTTGATTACTGAGTTTAGGGGAAGAAGTGATGAAATTCGAGTATATCCTTTAACATTTAAAGAATTTACGTCAGTATTTGAAGGTGATTTAAATGATGCATGGAATCAATACTACACTTATGGTGGGTTACCTTTAACGCTTAATTTCACCGAGCACGAAGAAAAATCCAATTATTTAGTCAAGCAGTTTGAAGAAGTTTATATTAGCGATATTGTTGATAGAAACAATATAAGAAATGTTAGTGAATTAGAAGAATTAGTAAATATTTTAGCTTCAAATATTGGATCGCTAACTAATCCAAAAAAATTATCAAATACATTTAAGAGCATTAAAGGAGTATCTGTTACAGAACCAACGATCAAGTCATATTTAACTTATCTAGAAGATGCATTTATGATAGAAAAGTCTATGAGATATGATGTAAAAGGTAAAAAGTATATATCAACTCCAAGTAAATATTATTTCACTGATTTGGGGTTAAGAAATGGCAGACTGAATTTTAGACAACAAGAAGAAAATCACATTATGGAAAACATAATTTATAACGAACTAAAAGTTCGCGGATTTAATCTAGACGTTGGAGTAGTTGAAGTTAGAGAACAACAAGAAGGAAAATTACTCAAGAAAAAATTAGAAGTAGATTTTATTGCACAAAGAGGGAACGAAAAATACTATATTCAGTCAGCTTATGAAATGAGTACCCTAGAAAAAAGAAAACAAGAACAAAGATCTTTACTAAACATACCTGATTCATTTAAAAAGGTTATTATTGTTAAAGATAATATTATGCCTAAACGTGATGAATATGGAGTCGTAACGATTGGTTTATTTGATTTTTTATTAGGAAAGATTGGACTTGATTATTAAGATAAATCGAACAAATGAATCAGGCGAAAGGGAGTTAGGTAAATGAAATATATGAGCTTTAATCGTTCATGTTCTTATACATGTTTAGCCTATATGATAGGGGACTACGGTTTAGAATATACAGATAAAGATATAGCTATAGAAATGAAATTGGCATACCTTTTTTACAATGACACTAAGAATAATGAGTATTTATCTGGTGCCATGTTACAAGGAAAGAGATGGTTTGATCTATTTCTGAATCGTCATTCATTTGAATTTGTAGAAAATAAATATAATAAAGTTGATGTGTTAATGGTTATTAAAAAATCAACGCATAAATTAATGGTTGGAATCAATTTGAAAACCGGTAAACATGCTATGGTTTATTGTCCATCAGAAACGCAACTGTTTAGATTCTTTAATCCGCATTATGAGAATGATGGTGCTGTTGACTTTTTTATCTATTCAGAACAAGAATTACTTGATCTTCTAGATGATGAGGTTACTGTTGGCTACATTAATCATAATTCAAGAATTACGGTTCCTGAGTTAGAGCTATATGGTCATTCGAGTGGGTACCTAGATAAATATGTAGTAGACATAATTGAATTTTGTTCGATTGAACATACACTTGATGAGATACTAGAAGTGAAAGAATCATTGTTTGCTGGACTATTACTTTCTCCAATACCATTGTTAGAGTTTGAGGGAGAGACTGAACTTGTTAATTGTCTAAGAAAATTGCAAACTGACTTTATAAACTCCTTACGACAAACAAAAACAAACATTAGGCTTCTAGATTATTTAAGTCCATTAGAATTAAATTCATGTGTTAGAAAGTATAAGGAATCGATTATAGCAAATATTGTATTTTAGTATAGTCAATATATTACTGAAAAGAGAGGTGATTCAATGAGAAAAGGCTTTGATATATTTGGAAAAGAATATGGTGTAATGTTTAGAAATGATATACACCATAAAGATTCAGCAGGCTATCAATTCTACAAAAAAATGATACTTATAAATTCATATTCTGAAGACTATTTATATAATCAATGCATTTCAAAAATCAACATTGAAATCACTAATCATGAATTATTTAGTTTTGCGAAAAAGTTCAAAGGAGAATCAGATATTCAAACAATCAAAAGTGTTTTAGATTTTACTAGCAGTATGGTAAGAAACTATGATGTTCCTTTTGACAATATGGAATTCGGAAATACAGAGAAAGAGATTATAGAAAGAGGAACTGACTGGTGTACTGATATTTCACGCATTGGGTTGGCTATATTACAATGTTTGAATATTCCATGTCGTTTGGCCATATTAGTTAATAGTAGAAAAGCATATAATGGTCATACGTTATGTGAAGCATATTTAGATAATGAATACATGATGATTGATTTTACATATGGTGTTTTAGGACTGTTATCCAAGAAATACTCTGTGAAAGACTTATTAAAGCAACCGCAAATTGTAAAGGAAATTTACAGTTTACAGATCGATTGTAATATTGATTTGGAATATATAGAAGGTTTATACGATATGGCAGCACTAGCAGAGTATGATATTACAAAAAAACATGATTACTCTATTAGTGTGCCTAATGAGTATTATTTAAACATGATGAATCTTTCGCATGATGGGTTGTGGAAAATGGGTGAGGATATGAAAATTGATGATTTGATTATTAGAAAAGCTACAGCTGAAGATGCTAAAGGAAAAGGTTATGTTCATTATCAAAGCTGGATTGAAACATATACTGGTCTTTTTCCAGATGATGTGATGAGTAGATTATCACTTGAAAAGTCTATAGATAATGCTCGAAAATATCCAGAGAACACTTATGTTGCCATTGTGGATGATAATATCATTGGATTTAGTTGTTATCTAGAGTCACGAGATGAAGACTTAGAGGATGCCGGTGAAATTATGGCAATATATATATTAAAAGAATATCAAGGTCAAGGCATTGGTAAGAAACTAATGGAAGTTTCTTATAAGGAACTCAGTAATTATTCCAAACTATCATTATGGGTACTTGGAAGTAATAAGAAATCAGTTAGTTTCTATGAAAGACAAGGATTCATAGCTGATGGAAAAACAAAGATGCTTCATGGAAAAGAAGTTATTAGAATGATTAAAAGGATGTGAAGTGACATAATGTTTAGAGTAGAATAGGTCTGATACATTCGGTATCAAACCTTTTTTTGCCTTTTTTTGACATTTCTTGATTATTACATTGTACTAAAATAGTATAGGTAGTAGATAGAGAATGACATATTTTGATACAATTTTAGTAGATAATAAGAATCATTTACACGATTACATTTGAAATACACGATTAGAAATGGATTTACACGATTACAATAATTTTTAGTTAATAACGGATTATATACTAGAGATTCAATGAAACGTTGATAGTTTTTCTTGAGAAATCATTTTATACTAAAGAATATAATTTGAAAGTCTAAGGAGGAATAATATGAAAAAATACTATGGAATTAGTTATCTGAAATTAATGCTAACAATGTTTGTTGTAGCACATCATGCTTTTTTAGCATTCACACCATCAGGAGCGGCATCACCCATTCACGACGGAAATAGAACGATAATATTTTCATATGTGACTGTCTTATTTGATAATTTCTTCATGTATACATTTTTCTTGATTGCTGGTCTGTTTGCATATAAAAGTCTAGTTTCAAGAGGAAAAGCATCCTATTTTTTGTCAAGATTACTACGATTAGGGGCAGTGTTTTTTATCGCGACGTATACAGTCAATATTGTTGGTTTTTATCTAATGGAAGTAGTCAAGGGAACTGATCCATACATTAATTTTGGTTTAAGTAATTTCGCAGGATACTATGAATTCGTTGTTATGAATATTTTTCCTACTCAACATTTGTGGTTCCTATGGGTGCTATTACTGTTCAATGTTATTTTTATTGTGATTTTTCCATTCTTTAGTAAGGAGAATAAAGTATCGAAACTACTTCGCAATAATGGTGTTATTTTTATAGTAACTATGCTTGTTTTAGGTGTCTTGTTTTATAGAACTGGCTCTTTATTCTTAGGTTATGATTTTGTTACATTGTTTGGACCTTTCAGTGTTCAAATTGGGCGTGTTCCAGTTTATTTTATGATGTATCTATTTGGGATATTACTAGGAAGAAACGGAATTGAAAATACGTTTATTGTGCAGAAATATCGAATGAAAAATTATATTTTCATATTAGTATTAGGAATTATATCTGGACTAATCTTTGCATTATTATTAATCAACTCTCAGTTTGAACTACTCTATTATATTGGTGATATTCTAACAACAGTTACGTTTGTTTTGATCACAATAGGGCTAATAGCTTTATTTATTAATCATTTAAATCAAGAATCAAAATTTGTAATTGTTCTATCTGAGAATGCTTTTATGATTTACATATTGCACTATGGAGTAGTATCAGCGTTACAGGGTATCTTCTATAGAATTGATTTTAACGGTTTTTTAGAAGGTGTATTAGTATTCATTCTTGGGTTTATCATCAGTTTTGGGATATCATATTTACTTAGAAAAATTAAAATTTTAGCGAAAATAGCATAGAGAGTATTGGTAAAAGATTACAAAACAATGAAACGTTGTTATGTTTTGCAGTATTTTTGCAGTATAATATAAGTGTTTAGGAAGTGGTGTTATGACGTTTGGTGAGAGAATTAGAGCAAATAGAATTAAAAATAACATGAGCCAAAAGCAACTTGCTGAGTTGCTGAATGTGACACCTCAAACAATATCAAAATGGGAAAATGATTTATCTGAGCCAGGATTTCAAATGATTACTGAAATGACGAATGTATTTCATATTTCACATGATGAATTGTTTATAGGGGAAACAGAAGTTTTATATCAAGGATCTATATATATAGCAAAAAAAGACCTTCGAATGAAAAAATACTACGATTTCTTTGTAGGACTCTTGATTTTCTTATCTGTTGCGATGATTATTACAACTACTTATATCTCAACTCTTGAGATTTTAACATGGCATTTCACATTAGGATTTGGTTTATTTACAATGTTTTGGTTATTTCTACTTTTTATGACATCCAGATGGAGATATATCTATTTGGATTCTCCGAATGATTTGCTTGATATCTATCATGATAAAGTGGTAATTCAAAAAGGTAATTTAACGGTCGAAGGAATCAAAATTAAGAACATATATATTAAGAAATATCAATTTTATTCAGGTATTCGTGTTTATGAAAACAACGGTTTTTTGAAAATCTTAACAACAGATAATCAAATGTTAGTTGTGAGAGATATAATCGACATCGAGGATTTAAAGAAAGTTATATATAAAATGAAAATTCAATTTATTGAGGAGGAAACAAAATGAATTATTTATGGGGAAGTTTAATGGCTTTGATTGGTTTATTTTTATTAGTTAGCGCACTTAAGAAAAGTGAATTTATCATTTATAAACTTTTTGTAGCAAGAGCAAAACTGCTATGGGGAGATAACGTGCATTCATTCTTCGTAGTAGTAGGAGTCATTCTAATGGGACTAAGTTCTTTATTCTTTTTTGGAATTTGGGGTTAGACATTCTATTCTAATATTTAAATACGGAAGTATGGGTTCGACACCCCACAATAAGATGATAGTGGAATAACCTATTTTGACACAAAGAAAATACCATTTGAAAATCAACTCATAATAAAAAAAGCTAAACTAAGCCATAATTTAGGGGTGCGCAAGTTTTCTTTGGGGGTGCGCAATTGTATTAAAATAGGTTACACAACCCATATTGAAAGCATAGGTTTGATACAATTGTATCAGGCCTTTTTTGGATTGGTATGGTTTTTAAACAGTGAGTATAAAGGTATATGTATACAAATACAGTATTTTTATATTCAAAGAAAGCAATTTAGTGATGACACTGAGTAAAACATTGATTACTTATTATTTTATATCATGTGTTTTTGAAAAACCACTTATTTAAGAATTGTAAAAATGGTATAATGTTGATAAAAGAGGGGGATTTATATGTTTAATTACAATAATATTCTAAAAAACAAGGATATTTCGAGAAACATTCTTGAAGATATGTACCCTAATGAAATATTCAGTTCAGAAGAAAGAGAAGAGAAATCCTTAAAAGATATCGATTGGACTTTACGGTTTATTGTAGAAGCTATCCAAGTGGAAAATGAAATAATTTTAGAAAACTATTTTATTTGGCTTCACAGATTATTTAAAGGATTAGAAATAGATAAGATTCATATTGTAAAACTATTTAAAAGTATACAGATTATTCTAAATCAAACATATCATGACCAAGAATTAAATTCTTTTTTAAACAAGATTGAAATTAATAAGGTTCTGAAAGAAAATATCACTTCAAAAATAAATCCTTATCAAAATTCAATGGAAGAATATCTTAATGCTTTATTGCTTTCAGATAGAAATAAAGCAAAGTCAGTAGTTGATAAATTAATCTCTAAAGGGACTAAGATAGAAGATATCTATCTGTATATTTTTCAAGATGCGATGAGTCATGTAGGCAATTTATGGCATGATTCAATTATTACTGTAGGTAGAGAACACTATTGTACTGCAGTTACACAGTTTTTGATGAGCAATCTTTATACAGAAAGCCTTTTTGAAGAAGAAAAAGACAAGACTATGATAGCTTGCGCTGTAGGCTCGGATTTACATGAAATGGGAATAAGAATGGTTTCTGACATTTTTGAATTACATGGATGGAGGGTATCATTTTTAGGATCTAATTTGCCTACAGAAGAACTTGTTAGTTTTGCAAAAGAAACAAATCCTAATTTGATTGCTTTAAGTATAACTATGCCTTATCATATATCTATTTTAAAAAATACAATTTCTTCTATAAAACTAGAAGAAAAACTAAAAAATATACCAATTATTGTAGGTGGAGTACCATTTATTGATAATCCAGATTTATATAAATCAGTTGGAGCAGATGCTTATGCAAAAGATGCATTAGAAGGAGTAGAAATTGCAAAAAGACTATTACAATAAACAAGCGGTTATTTAAATTGATAAAAAAACATTGATTTCAGAAATTATGTTTGATGGATTCAATGATTTATCATTTGCTTTAGGAAAATCAATTATTCATATTTTTTCAGATGTATCTCATAAGATATTTTATGAGAATTTTGAAACGGTACAGACTCAAATAGTTTCGCTAGGGTTTACTGCGGTTTTAGTAACTCAAGAGAAGGCGCTTGTTTTTATGCTAAATCCAGACGATAGAGTATTACTATTCTTGATTGGACTTCATCAAGTTGTATTACCAATTATTGATGAAATGATTCTTATTAATAACGAGCAAATGGGTTTAATAAAGAGTCTTTATGTAAAATTAACGAGGCAGAAAGATGAAATGGGTTTTTATGAAGAGATAATGAAATTAAATAATCTCTTAATAAATACGAGAAGAGAACTAAGATATAAGAACATTGAATTGAAGAAACTAAATTTGGACTTAGAAAAAAGTAATTTTACTGATTATTTAACAAACGCCTTTAATAGAAGAAAATTTTTCATCGATATATATGAGTTACCAAAACAAGAGTCCTATACGCTTGTTATGATTGATTTTAATAATTTTAGAATGATTAACAATGATTATGGGCATTCAAGAGGTGACGAGGCATTGCTTTTCTTCACGAGAAGTATACAAGAGAGAGTGTCTTCCGAGGGAGGTTTAGTATACCGTTTGGGTGGAGATGAATTTGTATTTCTAATCCCGGGAAATGCAAATATTAACATTGATGACCTTATTGAAACTTTGAATACACAGTTAAAGCAGTTCCATAAGTTAGTTTCTATATCGTACGGGATGACGGTAGTTGATTCGAAAGTGTTTAATCAAAAAACTACAGCTGAAGAAATTTTGCATCTTGCAGATCAAAAAATGTATCAATTCAAGACAGAATATAAGCGGAAAACAGAATTGAAACAATAAATTATTATCATTTTTTCGTATAAAAACAGTAATAGAGAGCGCTGAAATTTGTTTGCAATAAGAAAAACAATAAAGTATAATATAATTTAGAATAAATAGAATTAACAAACTTAAAAAAATATAATATAAATCACTATGATGAAAAACTTTATCATAGTTTTTTAAGACAATAGACAATGAAGTTGAGGAAGCATTTTATGGAGAAAATCAAACAAAAAATTAACGAGCTATTATCTAATATGTCAATAAGAGAGAAAATTGGTCAATGCATTATGATTGAGCCGTTTTTCTTGCTTTCTAAATTGACTAAAGAAAATAATGAAAGCTATATTGATTTAGTAGATCCGAAGTTTTTAGATAAGATGTTGAATGAGTATCATATCGGATTTTTTCTATTTGGAGGAGTTTCTAGTCTAGGGAACGATTCGGCTGAAGAGTGGACTAATTATTTAAAGCAAATGAACGAGTACGCTAAAACAACAAGATTGAAAATACCTTTATTGTTTGGAGCGGACGCAGTTCATGGTGTGAATTTCGTTAAAGGATCAACAATCTTTTCTCATAATCTTGGAGTTACTTCGACTTGGAATACGGATTTAGCAAAATCTTATGCTAGCATTGTCTCTAAGGAATTAGCTGCTATTGGGTTAAACTGCAATTTTGCACCTACAATTGATGTGGCTAGAGACCAAAGGTGGGGTAGAGTATATGAATCATTAGGAGAGGACCCATATTTAGCTTCTAAGATGAGTGAAGCACTTGTCCTAGGAATGCAAAGCAATCCGCATGTTGCTGCCTGTGGAAAGCATTATTTGGGCTATGGAGAATCTAGTAATGGAATGGATAGAACTCCAGCAAATCTTTCTGAAAGAAGTATTTTAGAAACTCACTTGCCACCTTTTGAAGCAGCGATAAAAGCTGGAGTAAAAACAATAATGGTAAACGGTGGAGATGTAAATGGTACACCAATGCCTGCGTCAAAAGATTTATTAACTGGTGTGTTAAGAAAGAAATTAGGATTCAAAGGTATTACATTATCAGACTGGGAAGATGTAAATAGACTATATAAACGTCATCATATCGTGCAATCAAGTGAAGAAGCAATCCTAAAAGCCTTTAATGCAGGATTGGATGTAAATATGGCAGTATCAGATTTATCATCAGTTGATATCATGGAAAAACTAGTAGCTGAAAACAAAATAACAATCAAGCGTTTAAACGAAGCTTGCGCTAATGTGTTAAGAGTTAAATTTGAACTTGGTTTGTTTGAAAGAGATGATTTTGATATAACGAAAGCAATAGAATTATGTGGTAACTTAGAAAGTAAAAATCTTGCAAAACAAGTAGCTTTAGAATCAATTACATTACTTAAAAATAAAAATAATATATTACCAATAGATAAAAAGATTAAATCAATTCTTCTAACTGGGAAAACAGCAAATAGCAAACGTCACTTATGTGGTGGCTGGACTTTAGGTTGGGACAGTGCAAAAGAAGAGGACTTAAACTTTCCAACAATTTTAGAAGCTTTAAAAGAGAAGGTGCCGAATGCCGAAATAACTTATGTTCCTGATATTCAAGCATTAAAAGCATTAAATGTAAGTAATAATCACTTTGACTTGTGTATAAGCGTAGTGGGAGAAGAACCACATTCTGAGTGGGTTGGAGATACACCGGATTTAGCAGTTGAAAAAGGTGAAATAAATCTATTAATGTCAGCCTTTAAAACAAAAATACCCGTAGTAATGGTCTCTATTTTAGGGAGACCATTAAATGTTGCTTGGGCAAACGATAACTTAGCAGCTATCTTATGGGCATATTATCCTGCCACAGAGGGCGCTAATTCTATTGCGGATGTATTATTTGGAGACTATAATCCTTCGGGTAAAACACCAATTACCTTTCCAAAATCAGGAAATCAAGTACCTATTGTTTATAATGCAAGAAAATACAATAGCCCAGAAATAACTACTAAATACGAACCCCTATATCCCTTTGGATATGGCCTAAGTTATACAAATTTTGAATATAGTGACTTGGAAATTAGTGATGAAGTTTCTCTTGGTGAAGATTGTTTCATTAAAGTCAAGGTAAAGAATATTGGAAATAGAGTTGGAGCGGAAGTAGTACAGTTATATTTAGAAGACAAATATGCTTCTGTGACAAGACCTATAAAATCTTTAAAGGGATTTACAAAAATAAATTTGCTTCCGAATGAAGAGAAAACAGTTGAATTAATATTAACGAAAAAAGATTTAAGTTTTTATAATGATAAACTTCAATTTGTTCAAGAACAAAGAGAAATAGAGGTTTCAGTAGCTAATTTAACTAAAACATTTCAAGTAAAATAAACCAGTGAAAACATTTACATTGAAAAACGTGTTGCTTTCTTAAAACGAATATGCAATAATTGTTTTCAATAAATAGTGTTGAACAAGAGTAGTAAATTTTCGATGATGCATAGAGAGCTGTTGGTTGGTGTAAAACAGTCAGGTAGAAAATTGAACGTGCTTGGGAGCTTGGTTGTCGAAATGTTTTGAGACAATTGCGTAGAACCTGCGTTAAAGGTCTAAGAGCTTAGTAGTTATTACAATATTAAGAACTAAGGTGGTACCGCGAGCTAGAATCGTCCTTATATTTTAAGGACGATTTTTTTATATTCAAAAAGGAGAATAATCATGGATATCTTTAATTACGAAAAAATAAAACCTTGGATTCCTTACCTTTCAAAAGGACTTGGAATCACACTACTAATAGCCCTGATTTCTGCTATATTTGGATTTGTATTAGGAACGGTATTAGTTTTAATGCAAAGAAATAAAGTGACAAGTAAAATTGCTGGTGCATATATAGATTTATTTCGGGGAACACCCCTATTATTACAATTATCAATCATATATTTTGCAGTACCTCAAGTCTTAAGAGGAATCTTTAATGAAGGACTTGGAATGAATTTAGATTTCGGGTTACCAGCTTTATATGCCGCTTTCATTACCTTTGGTTTAAATAGTGCAGCTTACATATCTGAAATCATAAGATCGGGTATAAACAGTGTTGATGAAGGAGAGATTGAAGCAGCTAAAGCTTTAGGTATTGACAAGTTTCATGTGTATAAAGACATTATTTTGCCGATATCTTTTAAAAACTCTTTTCCTGCTCTAATGAATGAATTTATTACATTAATCAAATAAACATCCATTGTGAGTATGTTGGGAATTGAAGATTTGTTTAGACGTCAACAAATCATTACTTCTCAAACATATTTATATTTTGAAGCTTTGATAATTATTGGAATAATCTACTATGTTGTAATTAAGATTTTTAGCTTCATTGGTAGAAAAGTAGAGGTGGTGATGGCTCATGATTAAAGTATCTAACTTATATAAGTCCTTTGGAACTTTAGAGGTTTTAAGAGACGTGACTTACGAGTTTAAGAAAGGTAAGACAACAGTTATTTTAGGTGCTTCTGGTAGTGGAAAGTCAACACTGCTAAGAGCAATCAATCAGTTAATTAGTTTTGACAGTGGAACTATTTTATTCGAAGGAAATGATATTACCAAGATGAAACATCAAAAATTAGTTTCAAGAATAGGAATGGTTTTTCAACAGTTCAATTTATTTAGTAACATGACAATACTTAAAAATGTTATGTACACTTTAGTCAAGGTTCAAAAATTACCGAAAGCAGAAGCGAAAGAAAAAGCAATAGCTGCCTTAGCTATGGTGAATATGGTAGATAAGATTAATAATTATCCAAAAACATTAAGTGGCGGACAAAAGCAACGTGTTGCTTTAGCGAGAGCGATGGTTTTAAGTCCAGATGTAATGTTGTTTGATGAACCAACAAGTGCTTTAGACCCAGATAAGGTAAATGAAGTGCTAGATGAAATTAAAAAATTAACGCAAATAGGATTAACGAATATCATCGTTACCCACGAAATGGGATTTGCTAGAGAAGTTGCGGATGAAGTCATCTTCATGGATGAAGGTTTGATTATTGAAGCGGCAACAAAAAACGATTTTTTCCTCAACCCAAAAGAGGAAAGAACAAAAGCGTTTTTAGGAAAAATATTATAAAAAATAAGAGGAGATAGAAAAATGAAAAAAATTATTATAGCGACAGTAGCATTACTATTATTTGTAAGTTTAGTTGGGTGTCAAGCAAATGAGAACACAGAAACATTGACAGTGTTAACATCCAGTGGCTATGAACCTTATGAAATGGTTGACACTAATGGAGATTTAACAGGTTTTGATATTGAATTAATGGAAGCTTTGGCTTTAGAAGTTGGAGTTGAAATTGAATGGTTAGATGTAGATTTTGGCGGAATTATCGCCAGTCTTGAATCAGGTCAATATGAAGTAGCTATCGCTGGGATAAGTACTACTCTCCTTAGAGCAGAATCTGTAGATTTTAGTGATGTATACTATAATTCTGAAGACGGTGTTCAAAACTATTTAATCTTTGAAGATGGAAGTAGTTATTCTTCTTTAGCAGATTTAGATGGCTTAGTAGTAGGGGCACAACTTGGAACAATACAAGCTGAATTATTAGTAGAATACGCAGAACAATACAATTATACAGTTGAATTAAGAAATACAAATTCAGTTGTTATAGAAGAAATTAAACTAGGAACAATTGACGCTATGCTTGTTGAAAACCTAGTTGCAGATTCAATCTTAGAAGTTAACACTGATTTTGCTAAGGAAAAACTTACAGATTCACTTGATTCATTATATGGTAATGCAATAGCATTCTCTATGGGAAGTGAATGGGTAGACGTTTTCAATACAGCTTTGGCTACATTAAAAGAAAATGGAACTTTAGCAACATTAATAGAAAAGTGGTTTGGTGAATAATCTTAGAATTTGCATATAATAAAACATAGTATAAAACAAGGCATATGTTTGTGCCTTGTTTTTTTCTTTTTTATGTTTGTAGTTAAAATATAGTAAACTTTAAATTCTACAATTCATAGAATTACAATTCTCCTAATAAGAGATGCTAAAAAATACGCAATAATGTATAATATTTATCAACACTAACCAGAACACCCTTTCTTCAATCTTGGATAAGTGGGGGATGAATGGTAATTTTTTCAAGTAT
>JAEIOE010000101.1 GCA_016342455.1 Mycoplasmatota bacterium
TCATTTCAAACTCCTTACTACTTAAATGTTAATCTTAATAGTCAAAAAGACAATTATAAACAAATGGATTTTCAGTCCGTATCAGTAATTATATATAGATTATAGCATAAATAAAACAGCAAGTAAATTTGCTGTTCTATTTTTTTGTACTTTGTAAATATTCGCGATATTTATCCATATCAAAATATTCTTTATCTTTATCAAGAGACTTAATGATTTCGTTGCCTATTTTATCTAATTGAGATAATAATTTTTTGTATACTTTCTCATATTCTTTCAACTTATCTTCACTTACTTGGTTTTTCTTATCATATGCAAATGCTTCTTGTTTTTCCATTTCATTGAAATGAAGATAATCATTAATTTTTAAAACTTCCATATATTTTCTATCATACAATACGCCTAGTTCAGTCATGAAAAGATTCTCGTATTTGTAAATTTTTTCTTCTTTCATGAAAAAGGTTTGAACAGGAACTTTATAGTAATCTGCTAGGAAGGAAATAGATTCTAATCCAGGTTCTCTATCTCCTGTTTCGTATCTAGAATATGCTTGTCTGGTGATTCCAAGCTTATTTGCTATATGCTTTTGAGATAATTTATTCGCTAATCTTAAGTCTTTCATTACTTTAATAACATTATTCATAATTATCACCTCTACTACAATTATATCACATAGAAATAAAAAAAGCACCATAAAGGTGCGAAAATGCTTGACAGCACCATTTCGGTGCGTTATAATACATATATGAAGGTGTTACCATTTTGGTGCTCCGAGCGGCTGGGTAGTGGTGGGCTAGGGGGTAGCCAGCCACCCTACCAAGCGTGTGTAAAGGTAAGTATTACCCTTTACACACTTATGTGCAAAAAATAAAGGAAGTGATTAAATGAATAGGAGTAGAAATTGGGTATTAACAATTAATTACAAAGAAAACGACCCAATGACAAATGAAGAATTGTTAGAAATCATAACAAACATTAAAGGTATAGTCTATACTTCTTTTCAGCTTGAACAAGGCGAACAAGGAACATATCATCATCAAGCATATATCAGTTTCAAGAACGCTAAAACATTTGATACAATCAAAAAAATATTTCCTAGTGCTCATATAGAGAAAATGCAAGGAACACCACAACAAGCTTCTGAATATTGCACCAAAGAAGATACAAGAATCAGCGACTCTATTACATGGGGTGAATTACCTATACAAGGAAAGAGAAGCGATTTAGAAGATATTTACTCAATGATTAAAAACGGCTGTGATTTAGATGAAATTAGAGATTTATATCCAGGTCAATATATTAGATACATGTCAAAAATACATGAGATATATCAAGAAATATTGGAAGAGAAATACAAGAAAACTTTCAGAAATGTAGAAGTTATATATCTTCATGATAAACCTGGTATAGGTAAAACAAGATATATTATGGAAAAATACGGATATGAGAACGTTCATAGAGTATCAAATTACAAACACCCATTTGATACATATCACGCTCAAAATGTATTAGTTTTGGAAGAGTTCAGAAGTTCATTACCTATTGAAGAAATGCTACATTATCTCGATGGCTATCCAATTAGATTACCAGCAAGATATAGTGATAAGGTGGCTTGTTATGAAAAGGTCTATATAGTAAGTAATTGGATATATGAACAACAATATGAGAATATCCAAGCTCAATACCCAGAAACATATCAAGCTTTTGAGAGAAGAATTAATTTCATCGGTAACCTGGAACAAATCAAGAGATATGAAGAGTCAAAAGAGGTGAATAATGATGAAGATGAGTAAAGCCATTGAAGATTTCAGAAAATATGTATCCGTTACGAAAGCAAAAGGAACTCAAGATTATTACAAATATTATCTTGATCTCCTTTCTGATGAGCTCGGTCACCTTGATTCTAAAGACATAACCAATAACACGATACTAAACTATATCATCAGAAGAAAAGAGTTCAACAGTGAAGTATCTAATGCGACTTTGAATAAACATATAACAACTCTCAAAACAGTATTAAAATATGCATGTAATATTGAATTAAAATTTGCAAAGCTCAAGGAAAGAAAAAAAATAATTCCAACTATATCTCAAAAGACATATACAAGAATATTTGATTACTACAAAAAACATATGAAGGATAGTCACAACTTCAGAAATTATGTTTTTCTGAAATTATTACTTGATACAGGTTTGAGATTAAGTGAGATAACAAGTATCAAAATAAGAGATATTGATTTTGACACAAACTCAATTCATATCAAGGTCACTAAAACTGATGTGGATAGATATGTTTGCTTTACTGAATCAACAAAGAAATTACTTATTAAGTTCGTTGTAACTCACGATATTAAAGAATTGCTGTTCTTTGACTTTAAAACAGGAAGTAGGCTGACTACTTCCACCGTTGAGAGCTTTATATACCGATTAAAAATAAAACTCAAAATAACAGAAAATATAACCCCTCACAAGTGGAGACATACATTCGCAACTAATTTCTTGAATTGGGGTGGCGATTTAGAGACATTGAGATTACTTCTCGGTCATTCAAACTTAAAGACCACCCAAAAGTATCTTCACTTAAGTAGGAACGATATTGTATCCAATTACACAACCGTTATGCGTGACATGGACTAATTCATCACAATTGAAATAAAAAAATGAAAAACAAGTTTTTCAACGAAAGAGCCTGGGGCTCTTTTTTGATTAGCTATTTTTTGATACAAT
>JAEIOE010000017.1 GCA_016342455.1 Mycoplasmatota bacterium
TGGTTAGTTGATGAGTACTCCCACAGTGGATTTTCACCACCTAGATATGTGCCATGCCCGGCACACAAAGAAAAGCACGCTTTTTAGCGTGCTTCAAGATTTGGTTTTAATCTATATTTAGTTAGTTGTTCATAATGATAGGCTACCCTAATACAAAGCTCATCATCAAACTTTTTAGCAATAAAGAATAAACTGATTGGTAAATCATCCTTCAATGCTTTTGCTGGAACAGTTATAACTGGATTACCCGCAACTGGAGCGTGAGATGTTCTTCTTGGTATTACCAAAACGTCAATATTGTTTTCAACTAATAGTTCTGTAAATTTGTTTGCTCTTTGTAATAATTTAGATCTTGCTTTAAGATATTCTTTTTCTTCAAGCGTTCCTGAAGTTTTTTCAGCTGCTTCAAAGATTGATTGTCCATATTTTAAGCATCTTTCTTTGTTTTCCTTATTAAACTCAATTAACTCTTTTAAGGATTTGATCTTAACATGTTCTTTATAGGTTTTAAAGTAATTATTTAAATCATGTTTAAAATCATAGATTAAAGTAACATGGTTTTCAAGTTCAGGTAACTCTAGTTCAATGTTTACAACGTTTAGAACCAATGGTTTTAATAAAGCTCTCGCTTCTTCAAAAATTGCAACTTCTTCCTTTGTATATTTAACATTAGAATACTTAAGAAAAGCGACAGTAAGTTTTCCGATACTTTTATTATAAGTTTTACTAAAATGGAACGTTTTTTTAGGTATCGCACTTGTGGCTTTGTCTTTTGGGTCTTTTCCTACTAAATATTCCAATAAAATAGCTGAATCTTCAACTGTTCTAGACATAGGTCCAGCTGTATCTTGAAGATGGCTAATTGGAATGATACCTGTTCTACTAATTAATCCTAAAGTAGGCTTGATAGAAACAATAGAATTGTTTTGAGCAGGCGCTGTTAGTGAACCGTTTGTTTCCGTTCCAATAGAAACAGGTGAAAAATTACTAGCTACAGCTACGGCTGAGCCAGTCGAAGATCCAAGTGGATCAATTTTATCACTATACGGGCTTCTTACTTGACCATTTAAACTTCCATAACCTGATGGCATATCATCAAAACTCATGAAGTATGCAAATTCAGATAAATTTGTCTTTGCTAAGATAATCATACCCGCATCACGTAGTTTTTGTACGATAAATGCATCTTCCGGTGCTTTATAGTTTTTTAAAGCATATGAAGAGGCTGTTGTATGCATTAGGTCCCCTGTATTGATGTTATCCTTAATAACAATAGGGATTCCATGCAAAACGCTTCTAGGGCCGGATATGCTTCTTTCTTTGTCTAATAAATCCGCTAATTTATATGCATCTGGATTAATTTCCGCGATAGCATTTAATTTAGGACCAGCTACATCATACTTGTTTATTTCATCTAAATACATTTTTACTAAATCTCTAGATGTCCACTTCCCAGTATTTAATCCTTCAGCTAATTCTTTTAAACTAAATTCTTTCATTTTTTACTCCCATTCGTGATAAAAATTCTCTAAGAAGTCATTCATAAATTGAATTCTTTCTAAAGCTATAGCTTTCGCTTCTTCTGTATTCATTAGATCTGGTAGTTTAAAAAGTTTTTGATAAAAATGAGCAATAGCCGAGTCATCATCTTTTTGGCCTTTGTACATCGCTCTATTTTTATATCCTGAGTAGGTAAAACACCTTGCAATTCCTATTGCACCTAATGCTTCTAAACGATCTGCATCTTGGACTATCTTTCCTTCTATAGAAATAACTGATTTTCCAGCATTATGTGCAGTAAATGACATATTTTTAATTATCTCTAAAATAAGTTCTTTTTCTATTACCTGATATTGATTCAAAAAGTTTTTTGCGTGTTGCGTGTTTTCTGATATTTTAGGATCGTCTACATCATGTAAAAGCGCTGCTAGTGATAAAACATATGTATTAACACAATAGTTTTTCGCTAACTTTAAAGATGTATTAAAAACTCTGATAGAGTGATAATAGTCATGGCCAGATGAATCTTTTCCTAATATATCTAATACATACTCCTTTGCAGTTTCGATAATGTTACTTTCGAGACTAGTCATTAGAGTATGCCTTGGCTAATGAAATATATGTTTTTGCATTATTAATATTAGCTTCTATTTCTGAATCTGTTAATTCTCGGATAATTCTCATTGGATTACCTATTACTAACGTTCTTGGTGGAACGATTTTACCAGGTGGAACCAGTGTTCCGGCACCCACCATTGCATAGTCACCTATCGTAGCTCCGTTTAATATAATAGAACCCATACCAATTAAAGCATAATCGCCAACAGTTGCGGCATGAATAATTGCAGTATGTCCAACTGTTACGTATTTACCTATTTTTGTGGGTTTCAATGTGTCCGTATGAACAACAGCATTGTCTTGAATATTCGTGCCTTCTCCAATTTCAATCTTTGCCATATCCCCTCTTACCGTTGCGTTAAACCACACATTTGCAAGCGCGTTAATTTTTACATCGCCTACAACAATAGCACTATCAAGTATAAAAGCTTCCGGTGAAATATTTGGTTTAATATCATAAAAAATCAAGGTTAATTCCTCCTATATACTTTGTGTATGTTATTTAATATATCGCTAGCGGTCATAGAAACTTCACCAAAGTCGTAGCTTGCGAAGTTAGCTGCGGTTCTATGAATATATACAGATTTTATAATTGAATCCATCCATTCTTCCTTAGAAATATTAGCGGCTAAGATACCACTTAGTATATCTCCACTACCAGCGGTAGCTAATCCCGTGTTTTTAACTTGAATAAAGACTACTTCTGATTTGGAAGCAATAATATTACAAGAACCTTTTAGTAAAACAGTGAATCCTAAATCTGTAAGTTTTTTAAGATGTTTTAAAGGGTCCTTTTGAATTTCTTTAGATGAAACATCAAGCAATTTACTTAGCTCCCCTAAATGAGGTGTTAAAACAATATTTTTGTTCTTATATTCTTTTAATTCTATATGTTCTAAGCCAGTCGCATCAAGCACTAAAGGAATATCTGAATTTAATAAATAGTCTAGTAAGAGTTTATGATTTGAATTTGCTTCAATACCAGGACCATAAACACAAGATTTAGCTTTGCCCAGTAATGGTAGCAAATCTTTTCCAGAGTTATTCATAATCAATATCTCTGGATAAAATTGAGTGAAATTAGAATCTATTACATTAGATACTACTTTTACAATACCTAAACCAGATCGTAAACCTGCATAAGCAGACATTTGAATAGAACCCATCATTGAGTAATTACCGCCAATAAATAGTCCTAAGCCACAGCTGTATTTATTCGTTGTATGAAGTCTTTTCTTAGATTCAAAGTTATAGTCTTCAAGTCTTACTATTTCTCTAGGAATAGCGTTATCCCCTGTTAAGCCTATATTTAAATATTCTGTTTCGCCGTGATAATCCATTGCTTCATTTAGTAAATTACCTATTTTATAATTTCCAATGATTCCTGTGTTATCAGCCTTTATCGCAATACCCATAACTAATCCATTATCAGGATTTATTCCCGCAGGTATATCAATCGAATATACATTGGTATCTGACTCATTGACAAATTCAATTAGTTCTTTTCTAAATCCTGTTATCTCTTTAGATAAACCAATACCAAATAATCCATCTATAATATAATCAGATGCAAAAATAGTTTCTTGTATACTATTTACTTCTTCAGAACTATTGATAATATCTACTTTTCCTGCTAAGTCAAAATAATGTAGGAATGCTTCACTAGCTTGTTTTACATCACCAACTACAAATATTTTAGGTTTATAGCCTAGTTGTTTTAATTCTATAGCCATTACTAAAGCATCTCCACCATTGTTTCCAACACCAGCAATAATCGTTATCGCTAAGTCATAACCAGGTTTAACTCTATTCATAAAATCTTGAACAAGTTTAAAACCCGCTTTTCTCATTAACTGTAATTCATTCACACCATTATCTATGGCTTTCTTTTCTAAACTGCGCATTTCTTTTACTGTTAAAACTTTCATAGTTCCTCCTAAAAAAATATGAATTGTATCAAATATATAACTACTAAATGTAATGGGTAAAAGATATAGAAAAACCATTTTGTGTTTAACTTACCTAATTTACCATTATATAAAAATATAAAAATCATCGGTACTAAACTACACCATTGCCACCACATATCTGATTCATATCTAGCTAAATGACCTAAGTTAAGATAGCTTAATAAAGGCACTTCTATAAATAAGAAGTTCAGTGCTATCAAAAATAAGAGTTTTGTTACATTATTTTGATATAATGCGAAAATCATAATCATTAACACACCATATGCTCCATAAGGTGTATTAATATACTCGGCTAAAAATACAAGTGGAATCACTAGTAATCTAAACCATATCTTCTTTTGTTTTAAAATAATAAGACCAAGTAAACCAAAGACCAAAGGCCAAATCACATTAAAGTGCAATATATAATCAACACCTGATACAAAGAAATATCCAATGATGAATAGTTCTATCGCTACCGCAAAAGCAAGCAAGCGTAGAAAATACTTCTTTAAGTTAGATGTTTTAAAGAATCCTTCCGCTATCATGTAAGCAAATAGAACAAACGCAATTCTTCCTAATATTCTAAAAACAAGATATATCGTAGAATTCACATCAAGTATCGCTACTGCAAAATGATCTAAAAACATCGAAAAAGCCGCTATGAATTTTATAACATTCCGATTCATTCAATCACCTTTTTCTATAAGTTAATATCCATTTCAACAGGACAGTGATCACTGCCGTGTATATCATTTCTTAGTTCTACTTTTTCAACAAGTTCCATTATTCTTTCTGATACTACAAAATAGTCAATTCTCCAGCCTACGTTTCTAGGTCTCGCAGCTGCTCTATATGACCACCAAGTATACTTAACAGTATCAGGGTTCAATGTTCTATAAGTATCTTTAAACCCAGCATCCAATAACATTTGGAATTTGGTTCTCTCTTCTATAGAGAAACCTGCATTCCTTAAATTGGCTTTTGGATTCGTTAAATCAATTTCTTTATGGGCTACATTTAAGTCACCACATAAAATAACTGGTTTTACTTTATCTAATCTAGATAAGTAGTCTCTCATATTATCTTCATATTCCATACGATAGTCTAATCTTGCTAATTCTGGTTTTGAATTAGGAACATATACATCAACGAAATAAAAACCATCAAACTCTAAAGTAATAATTCTACCTTCATCATTATATAATTCTCCGTCTATACCATAAACTACGCTTAGCGGTTCTTGTTTCGAATAAACTAAAGTTCCGGAGTAACCTTTTTTATCCGCACAGTTCCAATACTCGTAATAGTCTTCAAAATCAAATTCTTTTTGTTCTTCTTGCATCTTTGTTTCTTGAATAGCAAATAAATCTGCTTTCACATCTCTAAAGAAATCTAAAAAGCCATTTTTTGTGGCAGCTCTTAAACCATTCGTGTTCCAAGTTACAAACTTCATATATCTTCCACCTCTTTAAATTATGTATACTTAAATTATAACATATTACAATAAATATAACTTTTAATTAAAGAATTTTTAGAGAACC
This sequence comes from Mycoplasmatota bacterium, assembly GCA_016342455.1. Taxonomy (GTDB): domain Bacteria; phylum Bacillota_I; class Bacilli_A; order Izemoplasmatales; family Hujiaoplasmataceae; genus 4572-104. The sequence goes on from JAEIOE010000017.1 coordinate 5,612, forward strand.
ATTTTACAAAGCCTACAAATTTAATTATAATGTATATACAGACACACGAGGAGATGAATATGAAAAAAACTTCACACCGTGATTTAATGGCTCTAGCAGTAGATAAAGCTAGAGAAACAATGAATCAAAATATAGGTGGACCTTTTGGCGCACTTATTATTGATAAAGATGGTACTATCTTATCAGTAGCTTCCAATTCAGTACTAAAAGATCACGATCCAACAGCACATGCTGAAATAAATGCTATTAGACTTGCGACTCAAAAACTAGGAACACACGATTTATCTGAATGTATATTGTATACAACAGCTTATCCCTGTCCTATGTGTTTAGGAGCAATCATTTGGTCAAATATTAAAAAAGTATATTACGGATGTAATGCAATGGATACGGATGATATTGGGTTCAGAGATGAATTTATTTATGACTTTATAAAGAAAAATGCGAATGACAAAACAATACTTGATTTAGAGGAACAAGAAAGAACATACTGTTTAAAACTGTTTAAAGAATATCAAGAAATGAATAAGCAATTATATTAAAAAATAAGCACATACTCAAGTATGTGCTTTTCTTTATATTTAGCGATAAACCATTACTTCAAAGGAATGTTAAAGCGTTCTTTATAAACCAATAAATCACCTTCTCTAGTTGATTCCATAATACTGATACTCTTTGCTTTTAACAAGAGATTAACAGTATCTATATTTTGTAAAGATTCACCTGTTTTAATCAAAACCTGTCTTCCTAAAGTAATATGAGGCGTGTATTTTTCTGAAGAGATAGATACTCCTATTTCTTTTAATTTATGGTGAACATTTAGATAAAGATTTTCTAAAGATTCGATCTTGTCCACTTCTAAATACACGACTAATCGAGAACTGCTTTTTTTGAAGGTTCTAATTCGATTTGCAGTGTAGTCAAATCTTTTAAGAGTAATCTCCATTAATTTTGATTTCATGGCTTCTAAAGTTTCTTTACTTGTTTCTCCAATATAAAGTACTGTCAAATGTAAGTTCTTTTTAGAGCTAAAGTTGCCAGTTTCAGAAATTGTTTTTACTTTTTTTAGGGTATTATAAATAATATCATTAGCAACTTCTTCAAAACGTAAAGCAATAAATATTCTCATAGCTTATTTATTTGTTCCCCATAGTCATTGCCATAACTGCTTTGGCAGTGTGAATACGATTTTCGGCTTCTTGATAAATGATTGAGTGTTCACCATCAATAACTGAATCCTCAACTTCATTACCTCTGTCGGCTGGTAAAGCATGCATATATTTTACGTTTTTATTTGCTAAAGCCATCATTTCTTCTGTACATTTCCAACTTTTGTATGATTCTAATAAATCATCCACTACTGCAGAAGATTGGTTATTTACCCAAGAACCCCAGTTCTTTGGAATTACGATATCAGCATTTTGGAATGCTTCTTCCATGTTGTGTGTAATTCTAAAACTTCCACCATTTTCTTTAGCATGTTTTTTTGCTTGTTCAATAGCCCATTCAGGTAATTCATAACCTTTTGGATAAGCTAATGTAACGTCCATACCATATCTAGGGAATAACAGTATTTGTGTTAATGGTACTGAAATTGGTTTTTTATGTGTAGTTGCATATGCCCAGATAATTGAAATTTTTAATTTTTTAGTATCTTCAAATACTTCTTGAATCGTCATCAGGTCAGCTAAGCCTTGCATTGGATGATAAATATCACATTGTAAATTCATAATTGGAACAGTTGAATTCGCCGCCATTTCTCTTAAGAATTTATTACCAACTTCCCAGAAACAGTTACGGCAAGCTATACCGTGACCATAACTAGATAAAATTCTAGCTGTATCTTTAGCTGATTCTCCGTGAGATATTTGCATTTTAGATGTGTCTAAAAATGTAGCATGCCCTCCAAGTTGTGCAAGACCTGCTTCCATAGAATTTCTTGTTCTTGTAGATTGCTCAAAGAACATTAAAAAAGCTGTTTTGTTTTTTAAATATGTTGTGTCTTTATTACTATAAAATTCTGATTTTAAAGTCTTAGATACTTCTAAAAGTACATCTATTTCTTCTTTTTTCCACTCTTCTAGAGTAATAAAATGTTTCCCTTTAAATAATGGTTCCATATGTTTCTCCTATTCTTTTAGATTTTTAATATATAAATTTGGTATTAAAGCGTACATTGCACAAGCTTTAACTAATTCTGATTTGAATGTTTTTTCATTTGGAGCATGTGCTTCTACTTCTGCACCCGGTCCAAATCCTATACAAGGAATATTAAATCTTCCCATTATAGAAACTGCATTTGTTGAGAAAGTCCATTTATCAATAATTGGATCTTCTTTAAATAATCCTTTATAAGTCTGTGCAGCTGATTGACAAATAATATGTTCTTCAGGAAGTACCCATGTTGGGAAATATGATTCCGTAGGATAAACAAGTCCTGTATAAGAAGGACGTTTGTATTCATACATTTCAACGGTAGCATTCGCTTTTTTCACTGAAGGTAAATCTCTTATTTCTTGTAACGCACTAAGGTAAGTTTCTCCATCAGTTAATCTTCTATCAATTGAAATAGAACATCCATCAGCTACTGCGCAACGTGAAGGTGATGAGAAAAATACTTCGCTTACTGTAAGTGACCCTTTTCCTAAGAATTCATTATCTAATAAACGTGCATGTAACTCTTGTAATTCACCTAATATAGGACCCATTTTGTATATAGCGTTGTCTCCTCTTTCGGGTGCTGAACCATGACAAGAAACTCCGTGAGTAGAAACCTTAATTTCCATTCTTCCTCGGTGTCCTCTGTAGATTCTACAACTTGTAGGTTCCGTTATTACAACAAATTCAGGTCTGATTTTGTCTTCTTCGATAATATATTGCCAACAAAGACCATCACAGTCTTCTTCTTGAACAGTACCAGTTATTAATAGAGTGTAATCTTCTTCTAATTTTAAGTCCTTAATTATTTTACCAGCGTAAACCATAGAAGCCATTCCACCTTCTTGGTCTGAACCACCACGTCCAATAATTATTTCTTCATCTTCATAACCTAGGTATGGATCGTATTTCCAGTTTCTTATTTCACCAATACCCACAGTATCTATATGAGCATCCATCGCTATTAAGTGTTTCCCGTTACCGATTCTACCAATAATATTACCCATAGGATCTATTGTGATTTCATCGAAACCAACTTTTTCCATTTCTTCTTTGATTCTTAAGACTACTTTTTCTTCATCACAACTTTCCGAAGGAATAGCAATCATATCTCTTAAGAATTTAGTCATATCAGCTTTGTATTCATTTGCTTTTGCTAAAACTTCTTTAAAATTTATTTTCATATTATTCCTTTCGTAACTTTTTAATTAATTCATCGTAATGATGAATTTTTTCATATTCGTAATCCCAGAAATCCATAGATCTCATTGCATCAAGGTACTCTTGTTTATATCCAAATTTTAGCCAATCTTTCTCTTTTTGATGGAATAGTTTTTCTTTTTGAGTATCAGTTCTATAATCAACGATATCTTCTTCACCTATTTTTCTAAATACATCTTTAAACCATCTACTTAATACATAGTCTGCAGTCTCAAGATATCTTCTTTCCAAGTCTTGAATAACTGAATCATAACGGTCAAATCCATCTGTTGCGATAGTTACAACATTATCATTAGGACCTAGTTTTAAGTACTTAGCCATTTTAATAGCACCGATGATATTACAAATAGTTGATACTCCAAACATATCTTTCATTTTGATTGCATCTTCTTTTTTAACACCATTTTCTACTAAGATATCTAAGCCATCATGAACTACTTTTAATCCTCTTACACAGTCATCATCTTTTACTAATGCAATGTAGTCAGTATTTATAACATTATGAATTAGAGTACACATTTTGTCTCCGATTCCTTCAATTCTATGTTGACCTCTACCACCATTCATTAATGTAGAACATTCATATGGTTCTAAAGCTACTACTTTAGCTTCTGGAAATGCTTTTTTGATTTGGTCGCCTGCACCTAATGTACCAGCTGATCCTGGTGCAGAAGTGAAACAAGCAATTCTACCATTACCAATACCCTTAACAGCTTCGATACAAGAATTACCAGTTACATGTCTGTGGAAACGATAGTTAGGTAATAATTCAAATTGTGCAAGTGATCTGTTTTTTGGATTTTCTTTTAATTTGAATGTTCTTTCTAAAGTAAGAATAACATCAGATTCAGTACCTGGAGTTAAATCTAATTCTGCTCCATATCTTCTGATTCTTTCATATCTTTCTTTACTCATATTATCAGGCATAATAACAATTGCGTCATATTTCATTAAATTACAAATATATGCAACACCTATCCCGAAATTACCTGTTGATGGGCCAAGAATAGTATGTTTCCCCGGTATGATAGTATTATCTACACAACCTTCTATAAGAGTTGAATAAGCAGGTCCAACTTTATGTGAGCCTGATGGAAAATATTTCCCAAGTAATACAACGATGTTACAATCAACACCAGTTAATTCTTTTGGTAGAACGATTTTGTTAACTTCATTGTTTTCGTTTTTCCAAGTAATGTTAAAAAGATTTACTGGATCTAGTTCTTCTGGATTTGCTGCTAATGCTTTTTTTCTGATTTTAGGATCAACGTGACTAGGATTTAACATTTCATCATAGGTTGGTCCAAATGGAATTTTACTCATATTTTCTTCTCCTTCGTATCTTCAATATGTCTTTTTACTTCATCTATATCTGCTTCTAAAAGAAGCCAATCAGTAATTGTGTTTAAAAGTGATTGTGGATCTTTAAGTCCATTACCGGTTACTATTACAGTAGCTGTTTCACTTTCTTTAATTATCTTTAATTCTAAAGCTTTCTGTAGTCCCGCTACCGAAGCCGCAGCTGCCGGTTCCGCAAAAACACCTTCTGTTTTTGATAACAAAAGAATAGAACTTAGAATTTCAGAATCTTTAACTGCAATAAATGTACCTTTAGAGTTCTTTACTGCATTCATAGCTTTTATAGGGTTTCTAGGAATACCAACAGCGATACTATCCGCTATTGTATTTTCTTCTGCTTCTTTTAATTCTTCATTATTTCTAAACGCTTCTACAAAAGGAGCACAGCCTTCGCTTTGAACTCCCAATATTTTCGGAATTTTCTTAATGAGGCCGACTTGTAACAAGTCATAGAACCCTTTATATACTCCTGCAATTGTACAACCGTCTCCAACAGATACAACTACCCAATCAGTAGGTTGAAAACCAAGCTGTTCAGCGATTTCCAGGGCCACTGTTTTCTTTCCTTCAACCAAATGCGGATTAATAGCTGCGTTTCGGTTATACCATCCATAATAAGCAATAGATTCTTTTGAGAGCTTAAATGCAGCTTTATAATCTCCATTTACTTTAATCAAATCTGAATCAAAAGCTTTTAACTGTATCAGCTTACCAACCGGTGCTCTTTTTGGTACAAATATCACCGTCTTTAGTCCAAGTTTTGCTGCATTACCTGCAAGACTTGAAGCTGCATTACCAGTTGATGAACAAGAAATAGTTTCTTTCCCCTTTTCTATCGCTTTTAAACAAGCGATTACAGAAGCTCTATCCTTTAAGGATTGAGTTGGGTTTTGTCCATCGTCTTTAATATACAGTTTCTTTATTTTAAGTATTTCTTTTAATCTCTTTGATTTATATAGTGGAGTCCATCCTACATTAAGCGTGTCTTTTGTATATTTATCACTTACTGTTAAAAATGGTAAGTATCTCCATATATTATAATTTTTGTTCGTTTGAAAATATTCTCTTGAAACAATGGTTTTGATATAGTCATAATCAAAAATTATTTCTAGTATTCCTGTCTCACCACAATCTGGACAAGTCATTAAGTCTAGTTCTTTATCAAAATGTTTATGACAGATTGTACATTCATAGTATTTTACATTTTTCATTCAATATCGCCTGCTTCTAAAGAGATTATTTTAAACTTTCTAACATCAAATAGACCCTTATCGGTGCATTTAATATCTGGTATTACTGGTAGTGATAAAAAGGCTAACACTAAGAAAGGATCATCAATTTCTTCCTTCACTCCTAGTTTTCTAATTTTGACTTCCATATTTTCAAGTTTTTCTTTCACGTATTCTGCATCTTTATTAGTCATAAGACCAGCTACTTCTAATTCGAGGTAATCGAATACTACACCATTGCTTACTAAAACAATTCCACCCTGAATCTCTTGGATTTTGTTAATAGCTACTGAAACATCTGTTTCATTGTCTCCTACGACAATTACATTATGCGAGTCATGTGCAATACTTAAGGCAATGGCAGCGTTCTTTAAACCGTATCCGCGAATCAAAGCTTTCCCTACATTACCAGTAGCATGATGTCTTTCTATAACAAACATTTTTAATAAATCATCTGATTTAGAAAGATCAATATCATGATCTTTTAAAACTACCTGTTCAACATGTTTTCTTGTAGTAATATTGTTATTTACTAATTGAATAATATTTACAAAATCAAATTTTAAGTCATATTTGTAATCAAAATTACTTAGGTTCATATGTACTGTGTTTTCTACTTCTTTATCTACTAGAGATTCAGTATCAAACAAAGCTTTTCCATTTTTAGCAACTAACTCGCCTTTTTTATAGACGTAGGTAGCTTGAATATTTAAAATATCCTTGAAAAATACTAAGTCTGCATAATAACCTGGCGCTATCGCTCCGTGTCTTCTTAAGTTATAACAAGTAGCAATATTGATCGTTGCCATTTGTATCGACGTTATCGGATCTAAGCCGTGTTTAGTGGCGATATTAATATTGTTATTGATATGTCCATCTTTCATAATATCAGAAGGATGTAAATCATCACTACAAAATAGTAATCTATTTGAATATGCTAAATCAACTGCTGGAAGAAGATCAATCACATTTTTAGTTTGAGATCCTTCTCTTAAATGTATATACATTCCTTTTTTTACTTTATCAACTAGTTCTAAAGGCGAAGTTGATTCATGATCTGTTTTGACTCCTGATAGAATATAGGCGTTTAAGTCTTTACCAAATACAGAAGGTACGTGACCATCAATGATTTTATCACTGTATGCATCTAGTTTATCATGAGTGGATGCATCTCCATTAATTACTCTTGGATAATTCATCATTTCTCCCAAGCCAAGTACATTTGGTAGTTCTTTAAGTTCTACTAGGTCTTTGGTATCTAGAATCGCTCCTGATGTTTCAAATGAAGTTGCCGGAACACATGATGGAATCATCATAAATACATCCAGTGGTGTTCTATTCGCTGATTCAAGCATGTATTTAACACCGTTTTTTCCGCAAACATTAGCTATTTCGTGACAATCAGCTATGATTGAAGTGGTACCTTTTGGCATCACTACTTTCGCATAAGAAGTAGGCGTTAGCATAGAGGATTCAATATGTACATGTCCATCAATGAAACCAGGTGAAACAAAGAAACCTGAACAATCGATTTCTTTTAATCCATTATATGTACCAGTTCCCAAAATAATTCCATTACTAACAGCTATATCTTCTGTTTCAATGGTCTTTGTAAAGACATTAACTACTTTACAATTCTTAAAAACTAGCTCAGCTAATACTTCTCCTCTAGCTTGTTTCATCAAATTTCTATTCAAAAAATCACCTCTATAATTCTTCAATAAAGTTTCTCAGTAGATTTAAGGCTACTGTTTTACGATACTCCTTGTTTGATCTTTGATCATCAATTGGTCTAATATATTCAGAATATTTTTCAAGTAATTCATCTACTGAATTCTTTAATTCTTCTTTTGTTTTATAAATATATTGCGCTTCAATCTCTGGTCTTCTAACAACGGTAATATTGACCGCTCCGAAAGAAAATCTTAAATCTATTACCTTGTCTTCATGGAAACTAACAGCTCCTAAAAAAGATAACTTAGATATTGCATCACTTAATCTAGGCCCAACTTTAACAAATTGATGCTTATCAAAATTAATTTTACTAATTATGATTTTCGTGATGATTTCATCATCTCTTAAATCTATTCTTCTAACATGAGTAATAAAATCAGATAATAAAACACTTCTTATTCCCTTTAAAGATTGAAGTTGAACTATTGCATTCAATAAGTAAAGAGGAACTAATAAATCTCCCGCAGGTGATGCGTTACCAATATTCCCGCCTATTGTTCCTGAATGTCTTATCGCAGGTGAAGCCATTTGAAGAATGGTATCTTTTAGAATTTGAGGTGTTATCTTATTTTCCAATATTGATTCTAAAGATTCAGAAGCTCCAATTGTAATAAAATCTTCGTCTTCTGTAATTCCCTTTAGTTCTTCTAGATTGAATGTATAGATAATATTGTCCTTAAAGTCAATTGGTAGTGTCTTAAGGTTATGGTTTTGAATTAACATATCCGTTCCACCAGCACAAAATCTATATTTTTCTTTTGATATTAGTTCTAACACTTCGCTTAGGTTCTTAGGTAGAATTTGTTTTACCATTTACCTTCACCAACTTTAGCTGCTCTTTGTATCGCTTTAATAATCATATTGTATCCTGTACATCTACACAAATTTCCTGACAAACCAATTTTGATTTCTTCCGTAGTAGGTTTCGGGTTTTTATTTAATAAGCTTTCAGCTGCTATCATCATTCCGGGTGTACAGAAACCACATTGAACAGCACCTTCTTCTTCAAAAGCGTCTTTTAATATTTTATATCTCGAAGTATTAGAAAACCCTTCTATCGTTACGATATCCTTATTGGCACAGTTTGCAATAGGTACAGAACATGAATTTATTATTTCGTGATCAAATAATACAGCGCAAGCACCGCATTCTCCTTCACCACAACCTTCTTTTATTCCAATAAGATCAAAATCTTCATGCAAAACGTCAAGTAATCTTCTGTTTAGTTGCGTTTCTATTGAAACTGGGACTCCATTTAGTCTAAAGTCTATTTTTGCCATCATTCATCATCTCCAATATATATTCTGGTGTAGCAGGTATTTTATGTATTCTTTTATTAATTGCTTGTTCTATTGCATAAACCACTGCAGGAGCTCCACCTACTAAAGTAAGTTCTCCAACACCCTTCGCACCATAAGGGCCAAAGGCATAAGGATTCTCATATATTACAGTTTCCATATTTCCTGTGTCCATTGCAGTAGGAATAATGTAGTCTGTCATATTTTTTTGTTTTATGACACCTTTTACATGATTCATTACCTCAAGATAACCATAAGCAATTCCTTGAGTTAAGCCACCATCCGCTTGTCCTAATACAATTCTGTCATCAATAGATTTTCCAATATCGTAAACAGACCAAGTATTTAAAATTTTTGGTTGGTATGTTACTGGATTCACATCTACTTCTACAATATTAACACCCCAAGAATATGCAGGGTATGCATCTCCTCTAAAGGTTTCATCGTTATATTTAATATATTCAGGTTGTTCATATATTTTTTCAACAATAAATTCAGTTTCAGTCCAACGCTTTTTCATTTCCTTAGCAGCTCTACCGATTAAACCTCCGACAATCATCATCGTTCTAGAAGCCACAGTAGGCCCAGAATCTGGAACTTTATCTGTATCTGGAAAATCAAAGATTACATTATCAATAGGAATTTCTAAAATTTGAGCAACTACTTTTCTCAATGTAGTTCTAATTCCTTGTCCCATATCAACAGCGGCTACCAATATATATACTGTGTTATCTTTATCTTTTTTAAGTCTCACTTTTGCTTTAATATGTGTTGCTTCTCCAGAACCCGTGAAACCACAGCCATGGAAGAAGAAACTCATTCCAATTCCTTTTGTAGATTTCTCTTTTGAATATTCTATGCGCTTCTTTTTATAATCAGAAATTTCCATTCCTTTTTCAATCATTTCATTCATGATGATAGGATCTCTAAAAGTACCTGATGTTGAAGTCAAGTCATTTTGTTTTGCTAAGTACTTTCTTCTAAATGCTAAAGAGTCAATGCCTAAATCTAAAGCAATATGTTCCATAAACATTTCAACAGCGAAATACATCTGCGGTGCACCAAAACCTCTAAATGCTCCATTTGGAACTGTATTCGTTATGAATACATCTCCTGAACAATCCAAGTTATCAATTGTATAAGCACCAGTACCAGCTATTAAGGCTCTCGATAAAACAACTCCACTTAAGCCTATGTTCGCTCCGGCATCTATTGCACAATAAATTTTAAATCCAAGAATTTCTCGTTCCTTGTTTAAAGCCGCTGAAAAACGAATCCTAGCAGGATGCCTTTTTGTCGTGACTAACATATCTTCTTCTCGTTCGTAAATAAGTTGAATTGGTTTTTTCACTTTTTTTACAGCGCAAGCCAATTGACAAGCCATTAATGAAGGAAATTCTTCTTTCCCACCAAAAGCTCCACCAACAGAAGGTTGAATGACTCTTACATTTTCTTCTGTCGCGTTTAAAACTTGAATAACAGCATTTTTAACGTAATAAGGACATTGTATTGAACCTATTAAAGTTACTTTATCCTTACCCTCTAAATAACCGATAAAACCTTGTGGCTCTATATAGGCTTGTTCTTGATATCCTGTTTCGTAATCATACTCGATAATCTTATCTGCATTTTCAAAAATGGATTTTCCTAAGCCTTTATCAAAATGATATTGAACGGCAGAATTCTTCCATTCAAAAGTAGCTTCTTTTTCTATGTATTCAATTTGAATATTATTTACAATTTCTTTTACTTTTTCTTTATTAGGACCTACTACTAAAAGAATAGGTTCATGAAGATAAGTAATAGCTTTCTCAGTAAATACAGGCATATCGTCAAATATAATTTTAACAACATTTAAACCTGGTACATCTCTGTGATCTACAATAAAATATCCCTCAGGAAGTTCTGGATAACTAATATTCTTAATCTCTCCACAAGCAATTGTTGAACGTTTCGTAATTGCATGTTGCATATTAGCCATTCGAATATCAGCTACATATTTGGCTTGACCTGAGATTTTTTCATCGCCATCTGTTTTTAAAATTGATTCTCTAATGTCTTTCATATACTCTACCTCCTTGGATACCATAATATAAATAATTTCTGAGAAACTTAATAATTAAAGCTATATAAACGCTACCTCATCAAATATGAATATTTTGTATTCACTGAATCAATAATTTTTTCAAATTCTTTTGAGACGGTCTTGTCTCTGATTGCATAATTAAATACATTTCCTAATTCATCGCGAACCTTAAATAAATTTTTACTTAAGGGAAGGAACCCAACATTAGTAGAATCAACAAAATCATGTTCAGTCCAAAACAATGTTATTTTGTCTTTATATGGTCTTCCACTATGCGGACAGAAAGTAGCACAGTTACCACATTCATTACACATACCATCAATATGAATAATTTGCTGTTCTTGCTTGAACAATTCTGATGTAACATTAATGCTAATATTCGCTCTGTTCGGGCAGACATCAGTACATATATCACAGACTTGATCACATGTTAAGCAACGTAATCCATCCATTTTTGCTTCTAATCTTGCTTTTAAAATACCTTTTTTATCATAAAGTGAATCTTTATTTTGAGGAATATCTGCTTTAACAAAATCGTTGCTTAATCCCAATTTATCCAAGATATCAATTGCAATTAATTTAGCGTCTGCAATAGCCTTAACAATTGTTTTGGCCCCTTCAAAACCATCACCTGCTACATATACATTTTTTAATGAAGTTTCATTTTTATCATTGGTTTTTGGATAACCCCACTCATTTAACGAAAACTCATTTCTTATATAACCTGATTTATCTACTTTGGTTCCAATTGCATTAATAATAGTATCGCAGTCCATTTTAAATGTTTCTTTTGTTGATCTCGCTTTATTATTAATTAATTCATTTTTTACGCAAGTCAAGGTCTTTCCATCAAATTCAAGCGGTGAGGTTAAAAACTTAATGACAACTCCATCACCAGTAGCTAAACTGAATTCTTCGTAAGTCGCAGGCATAACTTTTTTAGTTCGTCGATAAATCAATGTAACATCTTCTACACCAGCTGTGCGAATTGCAGATCTGGCGCAATCCATTGATACATCTCCTCCACCAACTACTACAACATGCTTACCAAGTTCTAAAGATAAATTGCTTGCTTTAGATTTTTCTAAAAAGTCCAAAGCTTCCCACGCCAATTCTCCGCCAGTTTTTAATGGATTAAATCCTTTTAACCAAGATCCAATTGCAATTACAACATAGTCATAATCTTCTTTTAACAAATTAATATTAAAATCAGCAGCTACGTTAAAATGAAAATTAACTCCAGCAGCTACGGCTAAATTATAGTCTTTTTCAATCATTTGTTTTGGAATTCGGAATTCAGGAATTACATAAGTTACTACACCCATTGGCTTATCACGTTTTTCAAAAACATCCACCTCAACGCCATTGCGTCTTAGGAATAACGCTGTTGAAGTCCCTGCAACCCCAGCTCCAATAACTGCTACTTTTTTTGCAGTTCTAAGTTTTTGTATTTCTGTTCTTTTTATATAATCATCTTGAGCAGCCAAAACAGCTACTAATTTATTATCTCGTATAGAAAGAGATTCATCATAATCCACTCTTGTACAAACACTCTGACAATTATGGTCACAAATCGTTCCAGTAATTGCCGGTGCTGCATTATCAATTGCAATAATTTCAAACGCTTCTTTATATTTTCCCTCAGAAACTAATTTTAAGTACTCCGGTATTTGTTGTTCTATTGGACATCCTATATCACTTGAATTACATGGTGATTTAAAACAATCAAATAAAGGCAACTTAGAATTTGATTTTCTAGATCCGATTTCACGAATATCTTTTTGATTATATTTATAACTTTGGAACCCTTCAACAATTTTTGTAAGTTTATCAATACTTATTGTCTTGAATCCTCCATTTAACAACGGTTCACAGATTTCAGCCATTTGTTTAATTCTCTCATAGCCACCTGGCTTCAGTAAAGTTGTACATACTGTAATTGGACGAATCCCTGTTTCAAAAATAGTTTTTATGTTTAAAGCGTCAGCGCCACCAGAATATGATATAGGCATCTCACCAGCAAAGGCAATTGTTAGCTTTTGTGCTAAACTAATACTGAGTGGGAACAAAGCGCGTCCTGACATGTACATCTCTTCACCAGGAAGTTCTGAGCAATTAATTTGCACAGGAAAAGTATTTGTTAATTTCAAGCCGAAAATCAAACCTTTTTCCTTTGCTAAATTCTTTAAATGACTAAACATAGGTATCGCATCATTCCACTGAAGGTCAGCGTTAAAATGATGCTCATCAAAAGACAAATAGTCATAGCCAAATTGATCAAGAATATTGCGAGCATAGGTATAACCCAATAAGGTCGGATTACACTTCACATAAGTATGCATTCCCTTGACCGTTACTAGGTGTTCAACAATTGAGTTAATTTCCTCAGGAGGGCAACCATGCATAGTAGATACCGTTATGCTCGGAGAAATTGAAGCGTTTATACACTCAATATCTTTAGCAACAAATTTGTTAAAACTATCAATATTTTCTAATAAATACTGCTTACATTCTTTCCAAATCAAAGTGTCAGATGCATTCATCATATCATTGATAAATGAATCAATTTTTGGTTTTTTGATTCCTTCTAATGTATATCCTACTGAGATATTGAAGATGAAGTCTCTTTCATCAGAAATGCCTAATTCCTTTGCTAATACATGGATTGCAACCCAGGCTTTAATATATTCGTCTCGAGCTTCTTCAACTTTTAATTCGGTTGACCATTCAACATTATACCCTTCGTCTTCTACATTAATACATGGTCTTGGGATACAAGCAGCTAATTCATCTCCATCTATAATTTGTACGGTCTTTAGTTCTATAAATCTAGCTCCAGCTAAATAAGCAGCTATAATGTTCTGAGCTAACTGAGAGTTTGGACCGGCTGCCGGACCTACTGGCGAACTAATTTTTTCGCCAAACAATTCAATTGTCTTACCTGATTTATTTCTATAAAATTTATTTGCATGAATCCCAAAAATAGATTGCTCATTTTGATATTCTGTTTTAATCCAATTCATTAGTTTACTAAATTCAATTGGTCTCATTTCTGCACTCATTCTTCTCCACCTACTCTATCATCATATTATTTTCAAAAAAGATAAAACCTAATCTTCAAATTTAAGATTATTACCTTCTTTTTTTATTGTATCCCATAATTTCTGAGCTTGATTAATTGCTTCTATCGTTTTTGCTTCCAATTTTGGTTTCACAAGATAATTCTTAATTCTTGTTTTTCCATCAATAATCACATGCTTTGGTAATAATCCAGGAAATAATCCAAAGAATACATGGCCAAATACATTGTTTTTATCTAATGGAGAAAATTCTTTATATGGAACAACAATTAAATCAGCTTTGTATCCTTTTTTGATTTTCCCTAATTTAATATGCAATTGAGAATTGACATAGTCATAAGAATTCGTAATCATTTTCTTGATAGAATCAATAGAAAATCCATTTGGATTTTTTGTTTCTAAGTGAGCTGAATAATAAGCATTTAGATATTCAATAGGCATTGATTGGATTAAACCATCATTCCCTATCATTAGTTTTATACCTAATTCATCCATTAATCTTATATTTGGTAAACCAACTGCATTATTCATATTTGAAGTTGTATTCACACAAACATAAGCCTTTGAGTCTTTAATGATATTCAATTCTTTTTCAGATACATTCGTACAGTGAATTAAAAGACTATTTTCATTTAGTAAATTATGGTCTCTTAATCTTTCCACTACTGTTTTGTCATATTTTTTCATTGAATCTTCTTCATCTTTTATGCTTTCGGCTACATGGATATGTATACCGGTATTTCGAAGATTTTTACTTACTTTACTAAGTGTGTCCTCTGACAGCGTGAAAGATGCATGTAGACCAAATAACCCGCTTGTAAAGGCAGTTCTATACTTTTTAATATAGTTTACATTTTCAGAAATAGCAGCGTCTTGGTCGTAGCGATCTGATGTCTCAAAGGCTAAGATGCTTCTCATTTTTATATCAGTTGTTAAAGCCTTTCTAATTTGTTTTAAAGAGCCTTTAATCTCATTGCCCGCATGATGGTCGATTAAAGTAGTTGTACCTTTTTTCATTTGTTCTAAACCAGATACTAATGCTGAGTAGTATACCATGTCTAAATCTAAGAAATGGTCTAGTTTCCACCACATCTGTTTAAGAACATCTTTAAACGACTTTGGATTAAAAGGTATAGACATACCTCTAGCAAAGGCTGAATATAGATGTGTATGCCCGCAGACAAAACCTGGTAATACAAAGGCGTTTTTAACGTCGATGTAATTATCAATCAAATCTCTATTAAATTCCTGCATTGGTCCTACTTCAATTATCTCTTTATCAAATAAAACATATGCGTTCTCATGGTATTCATGGTAATCATAGATTCTAGCGTTTATTAATGCTTTCATAAAGTCACCTCATATTTTCTTAGCTTTTGTATAATGAAAATTCAAATTTTTTACTATAAATTTCCCTCGATTAATGGTATGAATAACTCTACCTTTTCTGGGTAGGTTGTGATAAACAGAATAATCTGTTAATCCATGGAAGTCATCAATTTCATTGCTCATTAAATCATAAACAAATAAATTAGCTAAATTCCCTTCTTTAATTTCTCCTCGGTCTTCAATTTCATATAGTTTAAAGATATTTTTTGACATTTTGTCAATGATTTTTTCTTGAAAAACCTGATACATTAAATCAAATGAATATTCTATGCCACCAATTCCTAATGGAATTTCTTTCAACATATAATGATTTTTGTCTTCTTTAAAGAAGGCACAGTGATCTGTTCCTATTGAAAAAACATCATTTATGTTTTCTCTAAGTTTTACCATTTCATCTTTGCTTCTTAATGGCGGTGCTAAGGTATAAAGAAATCCATCATCTAGTTGTAATTTATCTTGAGTTAACGTGAAATAATGAGGACAACTCTCTACAAAGAAACGTTTGTTCAAGATGTCAGAATATTCTTCTTTTAATTTCAACAGTGTATAACCCGAACTTAAATGAACCATATATAAGTTTCCACCATATTTTCTAACGTATGAAGCTAATTTTAGTGCTTCTTTGGTTTCGGATAAGGTTGGTCTTGAACGATTTAAATCTCTAAAACTGTAATCATCATCTAATTTAATTAATTCATCATTCTCTATATGCGCTAACAATAAGAAATGATATTTCTCAGATAGCTTAAGAAGTTCTATAATGTCTTCATCATAGGTCCTTCTACCAGAATCTGAATAAGTAGTAAATAATTTTAATGACTTAATACCCAATTCTTTCATTTTAAGAACAAAGTCCTCTAAATTGCATTGTGGGTTTTTAATCGTTGCGTGAAAGAAATAATCAACGACTGAATTTTCGGCTTCTTCTAATCTTTTATAATAGACTTTTTCCAAGTCTTCTGGATTATCAACTGGGTCTAAAAAATCAATAATCGTAGTAATACCACCAAATGCTGCTTGTATTGAACCCGATAAGAAATCATCTCTTGAGTAAATTTTTCCTAAGTTTAAATGAAAATGTACATGAGGGTCTATTAGTGCCGGCAGCACTAAAGAACCCGATACATTTATAGATTCTAACGCATCGAATATTTCTTTGGACAAAGAAACAATTCTTTCTCCTTTTATATAAACATTTGTATTATGGTACTCGTTGTTGACGTAGACTTTACCGCCTAAAATTCTTAAGTCATACATTTTGTCACCTACCTATTATTTCATAGTTAGATATATTCATTTTATCGACTAATTCTTCAATTAGATCCTCTCTAATTGTAAAAATGACGTCGAGATTTTTTTTAAGTGCATTTTTAAGGGGTTTATAAAAACCATCACATTGTATTTCGAATTTTCCTATTTCATCAAAATATATAGGTGATACCTTCTCTTTTATTAAGTTTTTATAAATAGAGAGAACTCTTTTCATACCCTTCTTATATATCCAATAAGGTCCAATTTTATTACAAAAATGTCTTGAATAGATATCTCCATTTTTAAACAAATTTTCTTGATAGTACTTATCATGTATCATGAAAGAAAACTCTAGATTATCTGATAGTCTAGAAGCTTTATATCCATATACATCTTTATCTATCATCACTTTTCTAGAAATGATTCCATCTCCCAATTTGTCTAAAAGATAGTGCTCCTTAATTCTAGTTGTTTTCCCCGAGTTCATTTTTCCAGTAATTATTTTTACCATTATACACACTCCTCATATGGCTATGATTTCCTTTGCCGTGAGAAACAGAAAGTATTTCTGAAGTAATGGAAATAGCTATTTCTTCTGGACTGCCTCCACCAAGGTCTAAACCAATTGGCGAATAGAAATAGCTCAAATCAATGTCTTTTCCAAATTTCTCATACGTTGCTTCTAAATAGCTGTTTAATTTTTCTGGTGAACATAACATTCCTAAGTATTTAGGAACAATCTTAAGTTCAAGAATTTTATTTATTACGTGGTAATCATATTTATGACTAGGCGTACAAACAATAATAAAGCTTCCTTGTTTTAAGCCTTTTTCTTCTATATAGTCAACAAATGGTTGATTTGCAAGTATATCAGCGTTTTTAAAGTTGTTTATAACCGCTGTTCTTTCATCAATTACTGTTACATGAAAATCCATTGTTTTTAACACGTTGACTAAAGCTTGACCAACATGTCCAGCACCAAAAACATAAACTGTTTCCTTTGGGCCAATATATTCATAAAATAACGTTACTTTTCCTCCACATACCATTGGTAATGTTTTTGTGTCAGGGAATACTTTTCCTTCATCTAAAAGGTAAGATTCTAATAGGTTTTCTCTATTTACAACAAGTTCTTTACATTTTTCGCGAGCGTAAAATTCTAAGGCTCCTCCACCTACTGTTCCAAAAGCTTTGTCCGTTTCGAGATAAATCATTTTTTTACCCACCTCTACTGGACCACTTCCTACTTTCGAAACTACAGTAACTAATATTAAAGTGATATTTTGTTTTCGATACTTTGATATTTCGTCATAAATATTCATTACGTTCTCCTTATGCGAGTAATGTGATTGCAATCGCTATTGCTAGAGTAGCAAAAGAGATAATTGGGCTAATCTTTCTGTAAGTTTTTTCTTTAGGTGCTTTAACTATTGCTTTATCTAGACAATGAATTCCTAGCGCAAGAAATGCTGAGATAACTCCAAATAATAATGTGAACTGAAGTGTCGCTGAAATGGTTGCGATAAAATCAGAACGGAATCCATTTGCAAAAAATTGAACTTGATTATAACTTAAATATAATAATCTCCAGCCAATACTAGCGCCGATAAAGGCTTTGGCTTTGCTCATCAAATCATCTTTATCCATCAATGCAATAACCATAAGAACCATAAATGATTCCATAACGATAGCTAACATTGGATTGATAATTTTAAATGGTGAACCAAATGGCAAGAAGAAATTCAGTGCTTTAATTGCAGCTGCAACTCCTCCAATAGCTAATAAAGCTTTTTTTGAATCTGTTACTTTATATGCTTTGTATAAGATATAAGATACTACAGGAAATAACACGGTACCAGAAATATAAATTGATACCGGTAATGCATGTAGTAAATATCCGACACTAGCTTCGATGATCCCCCAGATTGCTCCAAAGAATATAATTGCAGGTAATAAGTTTTGTTTTTTCATATTAGTTTCTCTCCTTTGCTTTTATAGCTAATAAGATTTTTTCAGCTGTTATTGGTAGTGTTTTTATTCTAATGCCTAATGCATTATATACTGCGTTTGCTAAAGCAGCTGGTGGTGTATCAATACCTATCTCACCTACTGATTTCGCTCCAAATGGACCACTTTCTTCATAACTATCAACAAATACTGTCGTTAAGTTATTAATGTCAACTCTTGTTGGTATTTTATAAGTCATTAAAGAATTAGAGATTAATGCTCCTTTTTTGGAATATTGTACATTTTCAAACATCGCCATTCCCAATCCTTGAACAATTCCTCCATCCACTTGGCCTTCTGCTAGTTTTGGATTAATTGTTGTTCCACAGTCAACTACAGATACATAGTTAACAATGTCCACTTCTCCAGTTTCTTTATCTATGTCGATTTCAATAAATCCTGCCATAAATGGTGGCGGTGATTTATGACCAACATAACTTGAAGTAACAGATAGTTGTTTTTGATCTTCTGAATAAGTAATTTCATTAGATAAATCAATTAAACTAATTGTTTCACCTAATTCATTCGTAAATAAAACTCCATCAAATTCAACTTCTTTTGATTTAAGAATTCTTCTAGCTTCTACTAATATAGCTTCTAACATATCATTGGCAGCTTTGAATACTGCGTTACCAGAAACATAGGTGGTACTAGATGCATAAGCTCCACAATCAAATGGTGTAAGGTCTGTATCTGATGAGTAAATCACTATTTTATCCATGGTAGTCATTAATACTTCTGCGGCTATTTGAGCTAACACAGTATCACTACCTTGGCCAATATCAGTGGCACCTACTAATAAATTATAAAAACCATCATCATTTAATTTAATCGTAGCGGAACCCATATCAATGTACGGAATACCACTACCTTGCATTGCGATAGCCATACCTACAGATTTTATTTTATTACCCATATCTTTTGAAGGATATTTATCATTCCAATCAATTAACTTCATTCCTTTTTCGACACATTCTTCTAATTTACATGTTTCCATGATCATAGCTGTTCCGGCTGTCCCTTCACCCATTATTTCAAATATCGGTGAAGTTTCCGTTTCTTTCATCATATTTAATTGACGGAATTCTATTGGGTTCATTCCTAATTTAACACATAGCATATCTACAGCTGATTCTAAGGCAAAGTTACCTTGAATAGCTCCGTATCCTCTATATGCTCCGGCTGGTGTATGGTTTGTATAAACAACATCGCCGTAGAATCTTACAGAATCCACTTTGTTATATAAAGGCAATACTTTAGAACCTACAACCATAAATACCGTTAAAGCATGTTCTCCATAAGCTCCTGTATCAGATAAGCAGTGGAAATCAATTGCTTTTAATACTCCTGATTTGTCCGCTCCAAGCGTTACTTTCATTTTCATTGGATGTCTTGTGTAAGAAGATTCAAATACTTCTTTTCTTGTGTAAACCATCTTAGCTGCTTTTCCAGTTTTATAGGTTACATAAGCAACAAGCATTTCACCATGAATACCTTGTTTTCCACCAAAGCCTCCACCAACACGTGGTTTGATAACTCTAATTTTTGATAAGGGAATGTTTAATCCCTGAGAAATAATTCTTCTCATATGATAAGGCGTTTGCGTAGAATTATAGATTACTAATCGTTCTTGATAATCCATTCTTGCATTTACTGTGTGAGGTTCTAACATAACGTGAGCTTGTGCTTGTGTAAAGAATGTTTCTTCAATAACCACATCGCATTCACTTAATGTCTTTTCCACATCTCCCACATGCATATGATAACTAGCTGCGATATTTCTTAATGGTTCAAAACCTATTGGAAACATCTCATGAGCTTCGGGTTCAGGATGAATGATAGATTTATGATCAATTGCTTTCTCAAAATCTAAAACAGGTTCTAATAATTCATATTCTACTTTAATTAAAGCTAAAGCTTCTTCACAAACTGCCAAATCACTACCAACTACCGCTAAAACTTCGTCTCCTACATATCTAACATATTCATCTAAGACGAACTTATCGTGAGGTGATGGTTCTGGATAACCTTGACCCGCTCTTGTAAAAGGAACTCTTGAAAAATCTTTATGTGTTAACACCATTTCAATTCCCGGAAGTTTCAAAGCCTCCTCAGAATCAATTTTTACTATTTTTGCATAAGCATGAGGTGATCTCAACACTTTTACTATTAAAGAATTTTTATCTGCTAAATCATCTGTGTAGGCTGCACGTCCTTTTAAGATACCTAATCCATCTACAGAATGCGTTAAATTATTTACAACTTTCATGATTTGTCACCCAAATATTTCATAATGGCTCTCTCTTGTGAAATGTATCCTGTACATCTACAAAGATTACCTACTAAATATTTTTTAACTTCCTTGATTGTTGGATTTACTAATTCTTTTTTCATTGCATACACTGTTAAAGCTAATGAAGGGTTACAGTAACCGCATTGATCAGCGCCTTCTTCACCAAAATAGTTACCTATTTTTTCCGCTTCTTCTTGAATACCTTCCACTGTTGTTATCTGTTTTCCTTCCGCTTGAACAGTAAGCACTGAACAAGATGGTACAGGTTTTCCATCCATCAAAACAGTACATACACCACAGTTCGTAGTATCACAGCCTCTTCTTACACTTACATAATTATTATTTCTAAGTGTATCTAATAAATAATCTGAAGGCTCGCATTCAAATATTTTAACTTGGTTGTTTACTGTCATTTTAATTTTCATAATTACTCACCTGCTTAATCCCTCTTGATATATATACTTTCGCTAGTTCTTCTCTATATTCTTTTGAAGCCCTATTATTGCTTGAGAATTTTATTTCTTCTACTACTTTGTTTGCACATTCTTTAATGCTTTCTAAATTGATATCACTTAAGCAGTTTATATAATCCATTGCTTTATAACAAGGACTTGCTATATAAGGTGTAGAACCTACTGATAAACTAAATAAACCATCCGTTTTTGAACAAGCAATATTAATAACAGAAAAATCAAGGGCTGTTATCGCTACTTTTTTGAAGAAGCCTTTTCCCAAGTTATTTTTTATTTTTATTTTAACTAGAATATCTTTTTCAAATTTTGGATTATTTAAAAAGTCCATCAATGAAACTTCTCCTTGTTTATGAAATACAAGTGTTGTATCCATTACTTCTAAAACTGGAAAGATATCAGAAAATGAGAATTTACCCATAACACAGCCACCGATTGTAGCGATATTTCTAATGTTTACTCCCATTATGCTACTAACTGCTTGTACAAGTATTCCATCATATAATTGTTTGATTAATTCATTCGTTTCAATTTGACCCAAGGTACATAAAGCCCCTATTTCTATTGAGTCTCCTAAAACTACTATTTTGTCTAAACCTAATGCATCGAGCGATACTAGTTTATTTGCTGATTTAACTGATAACTTTAACCAAGCCCCTCCAGCAATAATATAGTTTTTTCTGTCTTCTCTCAATAATTCATAAGCTTCATTTAAGTCTTTCGCTTTTATATATTCAGATACTTTCAAAATAATCAATCCTTTCTAATTAAATTATTATAATCATTTATATTATCTATATCTAAAAGAATACCCGGATCTTGTGTCTCTAAGATGTGAAAATCTTGAGCGTTTCGGAAATCTTTTAAATTTGTAAAACTTGTATTCAATATTTTATCTTTAAATTCTTTCGCAAAGAATATCGGGTGTCCTAATCTCATATTGTAACTAGGAACAACAATTTTCTTTTTTGCAGCCAATATTTCAAAATAAGTTTCTTTCTTTACTGTAGGTGCATCTCCAGGAATAATGAAGAAATCCTGACAAGTTATCGACACCCCTTTTTTAATTGAAGAAAACATACCTGAATGATAATTTTCATTAAAAACAATAGTTATATAATCATAAACGGCTAAAAGGCTTACTAAATCTTTATGATAGTGGCCTGTTACTACAATAATTTTTTCGCATACACTATGCATAGTAGCTATCGTATGTAAGATTAATTCTTTTTCTTCAACCATCAAAATCATTTTATTGGTTTTTGCTCTACTAGAAAATCCAGCTGCTAAAACGATACCTTCAGTCATATACTCTCCTAAAACGCTTACATAAATATAAAAAAATAAAATTGTTTAACCCTTATTATAGCATAATATAGCGTTTTTTACTATAAAATCTACAATATTCTAGGCTTACAATTTCATTTTATGTTTTTAATTTAATATTATTAACTCCGACAACATCTAAGACGCGATTTTCCCTAATATAATCTAAAATTAATTCTGCGACATTAAAAGGGATTTCTCTTATAATTGGTAGGTCTTTTAACATTAAAAAGTCTCCACCACCAGAAGCGCGATAATTGTTTAAAACGATAGTAAATAAATCGTCTTTGTCAATTTCTTTGTTTTTATACTTAATACTTTCAATACGGTCTCCATGTTTTTTCGTCACATCGATAACATAGTCAATTCCGTCAATCATATCATAATTGTAGTGTTCAACCTTTGGATAAGAGAATCTAGGGTTTGCGGCTATTTTTCCGTCCTTTATAACAAAATACTCAGCACATTTTTCTAAATACTCCTTAAGGACCTTACCAGAAATTTCTACTACTGCTAACGTATTTGAGTAAACATAAGTAGATAAAACATTTCTTACTGTAATCTCTTCTCTGAATCCCGTAACGATATTAGCCAAAGATGTAGCTGAAAGCATAGAATTCGATGCGTGTATTTGAATACAATTTATAAAATCAACTATTGGATGTTTGTCAATTCTCGCTTGTATTGGGTCTTTTATCGCTAAATTATTTTTAGGTACAATTCCAATAATTTCATCCAAAAAGACTTGATTATCTTTCTCAACATCTTTAATTAATTCTTCACATAAAGGATCGGATTTATAATCTCCTGCTTTTAAAAGTTTCGGTTGAATCGATACTAGTTTAAATCCTGTTTCGTCTGTGTACTCTATTTCAACAGCACCTAGGTTCGCTCCATTACAGCCAGGTTGTATTAATATACGATTATCTATCTTTTCCGTTATAATTCGATGTTGATGGCCTGTTAAGAGAATATCTACACCTTTAATATTTGCGAAGATTTTGCAACCTTGGTTTTCACCGGTATCTTTCACAAACTCTTTTCTCGTTAAAATATCTCTTTCAAATCCACCATGATAAGCAACTACTACTAAATCTACTTCTTTGCGGTATTTATTCACAATTTTTTCAGTTTCAACTACTGGATCATTAAAGATAAGTCCTTTTATATAATTCGGATTTTCCCAATTTGGTATATATTTGGTTGTTATTCCTATAATAAGTATTTTTACTCCATTTTTATCTACAATTTCAAATCCTTGTTTAAATAGCAATCCATCTTTTGTAGCTATGTTTGCGCAGAGTGTCTTTGCATTTAATTCAGTAATGAATTCATCAAGATAATCCATGCCATAATTAAAATCATGGTTTCCTGGAATGAAGTAATCATAATTTAAGTAGTTCATCATTTGAGCTGCAGGATTTGGATAAGATTTTCGATTAATTTGATGGAAATACAATAAAGGGCTACCTTGTATCGTATCCCCTAAATCCATTAATATTGAATTTTCTCTAGAATACTCTTTCATTGCATTAGCTATTACAGACAGGCCATTAGTGCTTTTTGAGTTGTCTGAATAATTGATTGGCAAAAGCCAACCATGAGTATCTGAAGTAAAAAGAATATTGAGTTTTTTGATTTTATCCATATAATTAACCTTCTTCTACTCTCTATAATACTATTTTTTTCTCGTTTTTATGTCTCAAATCGTAAATTAATTTATTAAAAATTACTTTTTTTTAAAAACTATAATAAGAAGCTTCTCATTTCGAATGATAAGTAATCTATTTATTCTTCACCTACATCATACTTTTCTTTGATTGTTCCATCTCTATAAGCTTTTAGTAATTGTGTTAAATCACTGATTGCTCTTTTAATAGAACTACCTGCATTTGTATCATAGATATATGTTCTATCACTATTTAATTCTTCAGCCCTTGTAATAGAAACGATATCTTGTTCTAATTCAATTAATTTCATATATGTTTCAAATCTTGCATGAGAAACTAAGAAATATGCATGTGAATCGGAAATCAAACTGTATCCACCAATACTAGTTTTATGTGAATATTCCTTAGACATACCACCATCAATACTATAAATTCTCTTATTTGCTAGTATAACAGAATCACCCTTCGTTATATCTAAAGGCACGTGTCCATTAATGATTTTAGATTTATTAAAGTCTAAATCAAATTCATCATAAATCATTTTTAAGACTTGTTCTTCTTCACGATATATATAATAAGGATTTGCAGTTTCTTCATGTGCTGATTTGTCTAAAATAAAGTATCTTTCAAAAGTTCTCATTGTAGATTTTCCGAATAGTGGTGAGGTTTTACCTTGCCATAACATTAGGAAATAATCATTATCTGGGTTTTCTACGTCATATCTACTTAAGAATGCATGTCTTACTTTTTTCTCATAAATATCAAAAAGATTTTTTCCATAATAGACTAAGCCATCTATTCTCTGTTTCATAAATTGTCTATCTTCCGTTAAAGGAACAGCAGCATGGAACAGCAAATTATTATTATACTTTAGATACATAGATCCATTTCTCATTAAGTATCTTGCATGTTTTTGTAACATTTCATTATGTAAGAATAATTGAGTTAAGTGGTCCATCACAATAGTTTCTTCTTTAGTTAATTTATATGGGTCTTGTGGATCTACAGTAGGAAAGATACTACTTTCTAATTTGAATTCTACCCCATCAACTAAAACAGTTCCTTTTTCGAAGTTAATTTTGTCCAATAAACTTCTATCATCCATATTAAAATCTTTATTTCTTTCAACTACTTGATGTTCTAACTTAAATTGAATAATCGCTATTGCTTTATGTATTTTAGCAACAAATGTTAAGTCCTCTTCTTTATAGTATCTAGAATTGTTGTTTTTTGGTTTAAATTCAACACAGTCATCATTACCATATTCTTTATCTGCAAATCTTGCGAGCGGAATAAGATTGATTCCATAACCATCTTCAAAACTATCTAGATTATTATATCTAGCCGCAATTCTAATGACATTTGCAATCATTACTTTTGAACCAGAAGCGGCACCTAAAAATGAAATATCATGATTTCCCCATTGGATATCTACATTTTTCATTTTATGCATTTTTTCCATAATTAAATGAGGACTTGGCCCTCTGTCAAAAATATCTCCCACTACATGAAGCCTGTCAACAGCTAAATTTCTGATGAAACGACTTAATTGAACTACAAATTTATTTTCTCTTCTTGTCTCAAAAATAGCATCCATAATTGCTTTATAGTACTTTTGTTTGTCCTCGTGATTACTTGATTCATAAATCAATTCTTGAATAATATATTCAAATTCTTTTGGTAAAGATTTACTAACTTTACTCTTCGTATATTTCGTAACGATATTTTTTGCTAAAGCAATCATTAAATAGAGTTGTTCTCTTGTGATTTCTTTATACTCTTTTCGATCAAATTTGTTGCGATATTTGTTTAGCATATCTGTTGGATAATATATAAAGAATGCTAGTCTATTTTTCTTTTCCAAACTTAGTTCTGGAAATATGATATTAATCTTTTCTTTAATAATCCCTGAAGCATTTTTTAAGTAATGATTAAATGCATCATATTCTCCATGAATATCTGTAATAAATATTTCTGTTCCTTTTGGTAAATTTAAAATTGCATTTAAATTTATTAATTCAGAACTAACTGTTTGTACAGTTGGAAATTCTTTACTTAATAATTCTAAATACTTGATTTGATATGGCATAAGCTCCTCCAATTTATAAGTTTATGTATTAATTGTAAATCAAAAGTTGTTTTAAAGCAATAAAATCAAAATAAAAAGGGATGTATTACATCCCTAGACTAAACAGAAAACCAAGTCCTAATCCTAAAAATGTCCCTATCGCATATCCAATAGAACCACAAATCAAACCAGGTACTGTTAAAGAATCATTTTTTAATTGTTTTGTTATTGCAGGGACAAAAGCAGGCCCGTAAATACCAGCTGTTGCAGTTACAATCATACAATCACTATCAATTTTTAAAAATCTTGCAAGAATCATATGTACGATAAATGACCCTATTGTTATAATTCCATAAAGCAACATTAAGTCACCGAAGTTTCCTCCAATTAATTCAGAAAAATCAACTGATGAGGCTAATGCAAATGAGAATACTAAAATCAAATAATGTCCTAATACATTGGTCCCTTCAGTTTCCCTAATTTTCTTATTGAAAGATCCAATGATACCAAATACAGTTACTCCAATAAGCATTAATGGCACAATAAAGTCCATCATTCTTCCTTCTATCGCTCCAGTGAGTATCCATACTAGAACTCCAATGCCAGCACTTAATAAAGTCATTATGAAAGCTACTAAGAAGGTTCTAAACAATCTCCTTGATGATTTAAAGTCCTTAAAATTAAAGTTTTCCGTATTTTTCATTTCAGAATCTTCTTTAAGATAATCTGTTTCTTTATCAAATGGTAAAAACTTACTGATTAAAGGCTTCGCTAATATAAGTAAGAATACATAGAAAAATGCTCCTATTATAATATCTGATAAATTTGCTAAAGTAATTAATTCAGCTTTGCCAGCGAAACTATTATCAATAAGAATGTTAGCTATTGCATTTAGATTAGGTGTACCACCTGTATATAGTCCAATTGCTGAAGCTGATAATGCATCACCAAACAATAAGGTCTTCCCAAAGAAGATAAAAGTAATTGTTGATACAAAAACAACAGCGACTATAAGAGCCAAGAAAGATTTAAGAACTGGTTTTGATAGCTTCTTTGCTTCATGAAGATTAGAACCAAATAATAATAAAGGTATCCCAATGGCTATTGCTGCATAAGAACTAATTTGTCCTATGTCGGTATCTAAATCTAATCCTACTCCTAATTTGTTCAATAAAAATACTATAGCAGCTACGATAAGACCAAAGAAATAGGCCATACCAATAGTTCCAAATATTTTTGTAAGTTTAAATTCTTTAAACCTTATAATCAAATAAGGAATAACAAATATAAGTATTAATTGCAGTATATGTTGTAACATATTAACGTTCCTTTCCGTAAATTCGATAAGTCTTCGAAATTTTTCCACCAAACTTATTGAATGAAGCTAATGGTTTATCATTACCTTCCATCATCGTACCCGCTTCGAATTCTTTGATACCCATTATTTGAAACTCATCAAATATTTTCTTATATATATAACCAATCATTCCTGTACCTTGGTACTTAGGAATCACATATTGCATCATTCCTCTAACTTTAGTTATCTTTCTTTTTAATAATAACATTCTAATGGGTCTGACTTTTCCTTTTAGTTTTTTAAACACTTGATTAAAATCTAAGAGACAAAAACAGAAACCTATTGGTCTTCCTGTCTCTCTTTCTCTAGCAATTCTAATAATTCTTTTATCTAAGAATAATCTCATGCTATCTGCGACAGATCTAATTAATTCTATGGAAGGGACTTCCTGATAAATATGTTCATTGTCAGCTTCATTTAAAATCCGATGAATATCTTCTATTTCTTTATCAATATTTTTGAAATTAATATAATCAACGTCTATTTTATATCTTCTTTCAAAGAAATTCCCTAGGGTGTTTAACCTTTTCTGATTATTCTCAGTATCCTCAGTAATAACGCAATAAGTGTCTGTTTTCTTAGAATAACCATAGTCTTCTAGGAGAGCAGGTATATAGTACATATTATAAGTTGTAAAAATAACTGGGTCTTTATCAAAGCTATTAATCAAAACTCCTCTTCTATTATCTGGATCATATGGGGTAAAACTACCTTCTGAATGAGATATATTCAATTTCTTCATGTCATCTTCCATATAGCTAAACAACTCTTTTGTAACTTCTTTTGAGTTTATTGCATCAAAATAGGAGAAATAAGCTACCTCTCTATTTTCTTTCACGTTTTTTTCAAAACGATATAATAATCGACCTTGAATCTTGCCTAAATCATCTATTGAAAGTAATGCTGTATAATTATTGTTTTTTAGTACTTCTTTTCTTAATTCTTTCAATAATACAAAAAAAAGCGGATAAATGTAATGTGGGTTATCTTTATATAATTCTTTTACGTAAAATATGAATTTTTTAAGATCTTTTTTTGTCTCTACTTTTTTAATCATAGTAGCCTCCAAATGTTATAACAATTTTAACAAACTTTGTTTAAAAAAACAAATTAAATTTTCCTTAAGCTAATAACTTTATTATTAGTATAATAAGGCATAAATTGTAGAAAAGACAAAACTACTGTTTTGTCTTAATCTGTGAATTTTTTTTTTTTTCTTCTTTGGCTTTGTGCTCTTCTTGACGTTTCGTTTCTTTATCTAGATTTACGAAAAGTCTTTCTATTGCTATGTTTAAATCATCTTCATTCATTAGTAACATCACGCTCTTTTTAATAATTGCTTCCTCAAATAAATTCATACATAAATACAATAAATAAAGAATATTACTAATAAAGAACCATAGTTCAAACAATGCACTATGTTGAAATAATACCAACATAACAATCGAACCAGCATAAATAACTGCCGTCCAAATATATATATTAAGTCTTAATCTAGGGTTTTCTTGAGAAATCCAGATAGAAAAAGGAATCAATGCTAGGAATAAGAATAATGCGTGTAACCCGCTTGTGAATGTATGAAGAATATGGAAAAATGGAAACTCATCCTTTAAAGCCGGTAGAATTGCAGTTAGCACTAAAAATATTGCTGATAACCCTATTAAAAAATATCCGTATTTTGTCTTATATTTCTCTAATTTAAACAATATGATCGCTGCGATTTGTATTGTTCCACCAGTTATGATTGACCAGATGATAAATATATATCTATATGTGAAAAAGTTACCAATATTACTTAGTGTATAAATAAATGGATTCTCTAACATTCCATAAACTAGAGTTAAAACCAATGCTGCTACTAAAAGCGACATAATAGCGGTTCTATTTCGTCTCTTAACCGTTAAATCCTTTTGTATATCGTAAAGATTCTTTCTAATTAGTTCTTCTCGTGTTTCTTCATAATTAATATTTATCACGGAGACCTCCAACTTAATACATATACTGTAAAATATATTATCAAATTACTTAAATACTGTCAATAGGGTTATAGAAGAAAAAGCCCTGTATAGGGCTTTTCTTGATTTATAATAATTTCTTTATTTCTTGTATTGTTAAAACTCTTCCTTTAGCGACTACTAATTCATCAATCACTAAAGCTGGTGTTTGCATTACATTATACTTTGCGATTTCTTGAAAATCAGTTACTTTAGTAACTTCTACATCTAATTTTAATTCATCCGCAGCTAATACAACATTTGCATACAACTTCTTACAATTCTTACATCCTGAGCCTAAAATCTTAATTTGCATATTTTTCTCCTATAAGTGTTTTTTATTAATGAATATCTATTTGCAGTTACATTCCTCTAGGTTTTGTAATTTCATTCCTTCTAAAAATGCAATCATTTTATCTATTGCTAAATTATCTATGTGGTACTTATTCCAAGTTCCAACTTTTTCAGTTGTGGCTAAACCTGAGTCTTTAATCATTTTCATATGATAAGCCAAGGTAGGTTGAGATACACCTATTTTATTTTCAAACTCACAAGTACAGCATCTTCCTTTTGATAAATACTTGAATACTTCTACTCTTGTTTCATCAGAAAATACTTTAAACATTTTTGTTAAATTCATAGTTGCCTCCTTATATAGATACACATCTATATTATATCACAAGAGAAATTACTTACCAAGCCAATAATATAAGAAAAACACTCGTGGGGATGAGTGTTTTCTTAAAAAGAAATTGTATAAATAAAACATTTAATGTAGTAGATCTTCTGGCTTGTGTAGGTAATAACCTTGTTGGATTAAACACCCTAGATCTCGAAGTTTTTCACTTTGTTCCTTTGTTTCTACACCTTCAGCAATCATTTCTCTATCTGTCATATCGGTGATTTTTCTAATCATTTTAATAACTTCTTGATTGCTAACATTAGATATATTTCTAACAAAGTGTGCATCTAATTTTATAATATCAAAATTAACTTTTTCTAATATTCCAAGTGATGAATACTCTATTCCAAAATCATCTAGCGCAATTAAATAACCATGACTTTTATACAAGTTAATTCTTGAGATACATAAATCTAATTTATTTATGAAGGTTCCTTCTGAGATTTCTATATAGATTTCACTCGGTTCCAAACCAACTTTTTTAACAACATCATCAAAATATTCAAAGAACTTAATGTTCATCAGTGTATTCGGTGCTAAATTAATAGTTAATTTTGCATCATTCGTTCCGACTGTGTCTTTTAATAGTTTGAAGCTTTCTAAAGACTTTTTCACCATATATCTGTCTAGTCGATCTAATTGATTTGTTTCTTTAGCTATTTTAAAGAAGTCGAGAGGTGATATATAGCCTAAGTCTTCATCGTGCCATCGAGATAATTGTTCAAAAACATAAGTTTGCTTTGTAATACAATTAATAGCTTTTTGAAAGAATACTTGAATTATTTCGTCATCTAAAGCTATTTTTAGTTTATTAGCAAGTTCTAGATTATATTTGATACTCTCAAGCATTCCCTTTTTATATCTTTGCATATCAGTAGTATTTTTTGTAATAGAATCTTTTAACGCAATACTAGACAATGCTACTATTTCTTCTATAGACTCACTGTCCTCCGGATAAATAGCATAGCCTGCTCTTTTATCTAATTGGAGATCTAACTCACCAATTTGATAAGAACTTTGTAGGAAAGCTTCTATCTTTGCTTTATATGAGTCGATAACTGCTTTATTTACTTGTCCATTAAGGAATACAAGGACGAATTCGCATTCGTTATATCTAGCTACTAATGAATTTTCGTTAGCTAATCCTTTTAACTCATTCACCACTTCGTTCAATAGTTTATCAACTACAACACGTCCATAATAATTAACGATTTGAGTATAATGCATAATTTCTATAAAAAATGCTACTGCAGATTCTGAATTATTCATCTCTTTCAGTTTTTGGGTTAATCCATATTGATTCATAATGCCTGTTAAAAAATCTTGTTTCTGATAGAAATCTTTTACTACTTTTGATTTAGCGAAAGTTGTTACATCATTTCCAGTAGCGATAATTGACTCCACATTACCCGAAGTGTCTAAATTAGCATGATAGTTTATCAAAACTAGTTTTTCTTCTTCAAGACATTGACATTTTACAATGTTATATGATGTGTATTCTCTAAGAACTTGTTTAAACCAATCCGTATCATTCACTTCTAATTGATCATAAATTTTAAAAATTGATTCACCTAGGACATCAATTTTTGTAGAATTAAAAAATGTAAGTGCGTTTTCATTTGCGTACATAATATTCCCTTGTTTGTCCATCATGAAAATCAATTCTGTATTTTCTTCTATCATACTTTTTTGATTTGAATTTAATTTTGTATGTTTTGATTCTTTAAAAGAATATCTTTGGCTAATTTTTTGAAGATTAGTATTATCTAACTTCATTTCGATATAAGTTATCGTTTTTGAAACTTGTGCTGTCATTGTATTATATTCTAGTGATTTTTGATGATGGGACATTATCAAAAATAAAATGGCTAATACAAATATAAAAAAGGCAACTAATTTAAGGCTGTCAAGATGCAGATAAGAATAGAAGATTTTAGCAACTAGATCATCTATACTCATATTCAATTTAAATATATTATTTATCACTGACAATAATAATTGAATTTGCATAAATTAGCTTCCTTTCTACGAATATACGACATAATTTGTCGTTCTTGTATATATTATACTATATTGTATATATACATTTACAGTGCACATGTGTCGTATTTGATTTTTTAACAAAATTGCAATTCAATAACACACGACACATGATGTCGCTTTTACGCTGAATTTAGATATATTTGTAATATAAATAAAAAAAAATAGCGAATGTCCTCGCTATTTTTATTTAACTTTATTACAATATAATTCTATTTATCTATCAAACTTAAGACATACTTTTTAAAATTAATCGAAAAATCCTTTTCAATAAGTGCAGTAAATTTTTCTATCTTTGCGTGGTTTCCTTCCATACTTAAGACGTTAAAACATCTTAAAAGTGAATCATCAAATTCTTCTTTTTGACCAAGCGCATAATGTGCTAAAGACTTATAGTAAAAAAAGTATTCCCACAGATAATATTGCTTATGTAGAATTCCTCTTTCAATACCTAATTCACAATAGTAGATTACTCTAGGGTAGTCTCTTTTAATACCAAAGGTCTTAGCAATTCTCATTAGGATTAAAGTATAAATATATTCCGAATCTCCTGCCATGATGCTTTCAGTGCTCTCAAACAGCGAATTTAGCTTTGAGAGCAACATTTCTTGTTGCCTGCCGGTAAACACACTCAGCAAGAAACTAAGTATTAAGACCTCAACGTCGGTATAATACTGCTGTTTCAATATTTTAGGATAATCTATGAGCTCAGACACCTTTTGGATAACTTCTTCTAGCGTTAAATCTCTAGAATAATACCTAAAAACAATGTTAGCATGATCGTAGTATCTTCTACCTTCTTCAGAGATAATTAGGTCACTATCAAGTTCTCTTTTTAAGTTAATAGCGTTCTTATAATCGTTATTTGCAACGGCATTATAAAACTGATTAATTTTTGTATACTGTGTACCCTTTTCGCGCTCGAATTCTGCCAATAATTTTTTGGTGCTAATTCCTAGTTTTTCAGCGAACTGATCTATCTTCTCATAGGGGATAACACTATCCCCATTTTTGTATCTTTGATATTGACGAATAGAAACAATTCCAGAAACGAATTCTTCCTGTGATACATTTCGACCAAAACGTATTTTTTCTAAATAGTTGCTAAGCTCCATCGAATTCATAATATTTTCCCTTAAATGCGACATATATGCGCTGTATATTTTTTTTCATTTAATGTACCATAGAGGGCGAGGTGAAAGAAAATGAAAAAATTGATTTTATTAGTAGTATTAGTATTTGGATTAGGATTTGTTGGTATTAACGTGTGTGATTTAAATGTGAATAGTAATAATATAAAGTTGCTAGATTTTGAAGACTCTGGAGAACCAGAATATATCTTAACATTAGATTTTGAAGACTCTGGAGAACCAGAATATATCTTAACATTAGATTTTGAAGACTCTGGAGAACCAGAATATATC
>JAEIOE010000102.1 GCA_016342455.1 Mycoplasmatota bacterium
ATATCAGGAGTTGACCCCAATCAAAAAAGAAAAGACAAATGCGGAGCGGTGATTGCAAAAGCATCATATGGAATGCAGACAAGATATGGTTGGGAGATTGACCATATCAACCCAGCGAGTCATGGTGGTAGTAACAATATCAGCAATCTTCAACCGCTTCATTGGGAAAACAACAGAAGTAAAGCTGACGGTCCGGATAGACCAAGTCAGTATTGTGTCAAGAGGAATTAGGAGTAGTACATATTAACAAGCACGTGCAAACGTGTATTTTGTAAAGAAAAAAATCCAAAAAAGGGAGAAAAGAACTATGTTTAGAAAGATTGTAACTGTTTTACTTTGCTTGTTTATGATTGCGGGGAGTGTAATACCTCAAAACAATAAAGTAGTATACGCTTATGAGAGTAATAGTAATGATTCGTCTATTATCTTGCAAGATAAAGTCAATTATCCAACTACAACAGATGCAAATTTTGATTTGAGCAAGATAGCAATCGAGAGTGAGATTATATCTGAGAGAACAGCAAATACAAAAACATTCAGAAAAGTAGATGGATCATATGAGGTAGCAATCTATAATGACGTGATACATTACTATGAAGACGGGCAGTGGAAAGAAGTAGATAATAGTTTAATAGATGATGCAGATTCTTTGGAAACCACTGCAAATTCATTCAAATTGAAATTTCCGAAAAGTCTTGATGATGAAAAACAAATCAAATTAACTTTTGGTGATTATAGTGTTGATTGGAATTTATTAGACATTGAATCATCTACAATAGATTATGATGATTCAGAATTAACACCTTCAAACATAAAAGAAGTAGTCAACACAAGTCAATCAATTATTTATTCGGATATACAAAATAATGTAGATGTTGAATACATAGTGTCGGGTAGCCAAGTTAAGGAAAATATTATTCTCAACAAATATATTGAAGATTTTAGCATGACATTCGAGTACAAATTGAAAAACTTATCTTTGAATGAAGATAGCAATGGTAATATTGTATTCGTTAATGAAGAAAATGAAGTAGTTTTCACTTTTAGTGATTTCTTTATGTTTGATGATGAAACAAGTGAATCAAACGCAATAGAATATAAATTGATTGAAACTGGCAATAAGACATACGAAATTACCATCATTCCTAATGATGAGTGGCTAAAAACAGCCAGTTATCCTGTGACAATCGATCCAAGTATTGTGCTTGAAACAAACAACACAAACATTAGGGATAAATATGTTTACGGAACTAGTTATAGCAATTCAACGGCTAATTATATCAAATCTGGATATAGTGGAACATACAAGTACAGAAGCTATATTGAGTTTGCTATAGATTCTTTACCGGAAGATATTGTTGTTAATTACGCTCATCTTCAATTGAATTTGTATTCAAATTATGTTGAGGACACAAGTCAAATTTGCGCAAGAATGGTAAATCAAACTACATCTTATGATTCAATCAGTGGTCAAAATCTTACTGATGTAGATAGCAAGATAATTGATTATTTGTACGTTTTACCAACAGATGGATCAAACGAAGAATATATTATGAATATCACTAAGGCGATATATTCATGGTATGAAGATGGAGTTAGTGATGGAGTAATCGAGCTTAGAACAGAAGATGAAAGTGTAACAGATTATGTATACTTTGATTCGCTAGAATATTCGACTGTAACTGGGCCTAGATTAACGATAGGATATACCGACTCTGAAGGGATAAAAGACTATTGGACATACAGTTCACAACAAGTAGGAGAATATTCTACTGGTTATATTTCAGATTATACTGGATTATTAACTGTTGTAAGGAATGATTTGAGTTTTGAAACTGAAAGACAAACACTATCATTAAGTTTTGGATACAATATTCTTGATAGAGATACAAACATCGGTTATGGTTCCGGATGGAACATTATTTATAATTCGTATGTTAAGTATGATAATAACTTAGGGCTTTACTATTCTCAGGATTACACAGGTAATATAGTATATTATCATTCAATTGCGTGCGATAGTCGGTTTGAAACATCATATCCAGGAGCTAATTATTGTTATATTGCAGAAGATGGTTCTGGCGATATTCTTGTAAGACAGTTTGGTTATGGGTACTTTGGTGGCCAATTTATACAAACACCTGATAACATAAGACAAATCTATAATACATCAGGATATCTAACATCGATAAGAAATGAGGAGACAAATCAGTCGATTACAATCACACGCGACGGTACTAATCCAGACAAAATTACTAAAATCAAAGATATGGCAAATAATGAAATTAATATCACATATAACTCATATGGAATTTCTACTGCCATATTAAGTGTATACCAGGATAGTAC
The DNA here is from genome assembly GCA_016342455.1 of Mycoplasmatota bacterium. GTDB lineage: Bacteria > Bacillota_I > Bacilli_A > Izemoplasmatales > Hujiaoplasmataceae > 4572-104. Next base: position 2,350 of record JAEIOE010000102.1, read on the forward strand.
GTATTCTCATGAATTAGAAAAAATAGTTTATACTTATGAATATGTATCCGATTTTAGCACTTACTCACAACGCATCATATACCATTACAAAGATTATGATAATAATAATTCGTTTTCTTTGGATGATTATATCTACTACAATTATGATAATAATGGTAGAGTAGAAAGAATCTACATGTCTGGCCAAGATAAAGTTGAGTATTTCTATAATACAACCCGAGTTTGACAGTGAAATATTAATGAAGTAATCTTTATGGCTTGAAAGAGCCATTTTTTTTACACATTCGATT
>JAEIOE010000018.1 GCA_016342455.1 Mycoplasmatota bacterium
AAGCCCTCAAATAGGCTTCCAAAAATTTATTTGGTCTACAAAGGAGATGTCTTAGCACTACAACTGTAAAACTCGGGTCTTAGCACTACAACTGTAAAACTCGGGCTTTGCATGCATGTAAAAAGAGAAGTCTTAGCACTACAACTGTAAAACTCGGGCTTTGCATGCATGTAAAAAATATATTTTTATGTTATAATATATATTGGTGATATGATGAATGCGAATTGTATATTGTATTATGGAAATGATTCATATTTAATTAAGAAAACTATGGATGAATTATTTCAAAGTCATGAAATTAAAGAAGAAGATATTGAGAATTATGATTATGAAGAAGATGGTATTGAAGTAGCGGTAACTAGCGCTATGACTATGCCTTTTTTGTCAGATAAAAAAGCAGTGATTTTAAGAAACTGTATTTTCCTTTCAGAAAAGAAAAGTGCCACAGTTGATGATATCACAAGATTAGAAGGATACTGTAGTTTTAAAAACCCTACTACTATCTTCGTATTGCTAGCACCTTATGAAAAATTAGACCAACGAAAAAAAATTGTAAAATTTCTAATTAAGCATATTGATTCAAAAGCTTTTGTGCAAAATAAGAAATCGGATTCAATCTATGATTATGTTAGGGAAGAAGTAAAGAGAAATAACTTAAGTATAGATCCACTTGCTTTAACTCAGTTTGTGAATCGCATTGGTAATGATTCACAAATGTTAGAGAATGAACTAAATAAACTGATAACCTATAGTTTGAATAAAGAAGTAATCACCTCAGATATGGTCTATGCCGTAGTAACTAAGGACATTGACGATAATATTTTTGAATTAGTCAACGCTTTTTTAGCAAAAGATTTAGAAAGAACGATGTCTATTTATCTTGACCTCAAGTCAATAAAAATAGATCCAATTTGGATCTTAAGTGTTATTGTAAATAAATTCCAAGAGATTCTTTATACAAAAGAATTAATTAAGATGAAATATAAAAACGAAGATATTGCTAAGTATTTTAGAGCATCAAAAGGTAGAACTTATTACATTATGCAAAACGCAAGAAATGTAGAGGATACCAAACTAATGGAATTACTTCAAGATGCTGGAGAATTAGATTATAAAATAAAAAGTGGACAGATAGAAAAAGAACTAGGAATGGAATTATTTTTATTGAAATCAGAATAAAAAAAAAGCCGTTTGGCTTTTTTCTTAAAGACTATTAACTTTTTTAGATAAACGAGCTTTTTGTCTATTAGCGTAGTTTTTATGATGTATGCATTTTGAAACAGACTTGTCTAATTTCTTAAAAGCTAGATTTAAACCCTCAACCGCTTTGTCTTTTTCATTATTAGCAGCAGCTACTTCTACGTTCTTAACAGCTGTTTTTAAAGAAGATTTAAAAGAAGCATTTGCTTGACGTCTTTTCTCGTTTTGAGTAGTACGTTTCATTTGTTGTTTGTTATTTGCCATGATTTCACCTCCACATGTATTTGCGTAAATATTCTATCAAATAAAGTCTTAAATTGCAACAAATATAAAATAATATTTTATTTAAAAAATGCTAAAAAAGAAATAATTATTATATCTAGTTGACCTTTTAGTAAAAAACGTAGATAATATTACTATAAACTTACCAAAATTCTAGAGAAGGAGGCCACATATGAGCGTCTTAGAACACAACAAATTTATAGCTGAAGAACAAGAATCTATTGGTTCTAAATTTCTAATCTCAAATGGTTATATGGGTTACCGCGGAACCTTAGATGAAGCTGAATCAGCTGATTTCGTAGCGCTTAACTTAGCTGGCCTATATGATGGCTCTAGATTTATAGAAAACGTAAATGTCTTTAATCCTCTATATACTATGGTGAAAGCGGATGGAATTGATTTAAATCCTCGTTCGTTTAGACCTACTAAGCATAATATCTCTATAAATACCGACAATGGGTTGTTTAAGAGAAGTACTAAGTTTGTCTATGGTCCAACAGAAATCACTGTAAAAAGCGAAAGATTCATGGATCAAACAAACAAGTCAATGATCTATTCTAAATTTTCATTTGTGTCAAATAACATATGTGAAGTAGAATTATTTACCGGAATTGATTCCTTTATTTGGAATATAGAAGAACATCATCTTGTGGATACAAAAAGAATTGAAGAAGAAGACTTATTAATTCTTGCTTCTAAAACAAAGCACGGGGAAAAGGATGTTTGTGTTGGCTTGAAAGAAGTGAGAAACTTTAATGCCAAAGGAAAAGCATATAAAAATGGAATTAAAAAATTTATATTCAAGTTAGAAGCAAAAAAAGAATATACTATTTATAAATATGTAGGTGTTGTTCATTCTATTGAAGATTCTGTTGAAACGCTTAAGCGATATTTGATGAGAGCGGAAGCAAAAGGATATAAACAATTATTCGATGAAAACAAAGACTTTTGGGATAAAACATATGAAGATGCTAAGCTTAATGTTTTTAATAATGATGAAGTGATGGCTCAAGCAGATTACGCAGTATATCAGTTGATCTCACATCGTCCTTTTTGTGATGAAATATCCATTCCTCAAAAAGGCTTATCAGGTCAATATGATATGGGTTCAGTAAATTGGAATACAGAAATACTGTTATTGCCTTTCTATGTGAATACAGATCCTGTTTCTGCTAGACATATGGTAATGTATCGTATAAACAGCCTTCCAGAAGCAATGAATAAAGCAAAGAATCTTGGTTTTGAAGGTGCTTTCTACGCTGAAAAATCAGGAGAAAATGGAATGGAGTTATCTAAAACAGCTATTCAAAACAATATTCATATCAATGGATCTATCGTTTATGGTATCTATCAATACGTAGAAAGAACAAAAGACTATTCTGTTTTATTTGAAGGTGGTCTTGATATGCTTTTAGAATGTTCAAGATTCTATTTATCTTATGCTAGCCTAAGTGACAATAAGAAACATTATGATTTCTTAAATGTTACCGGTCTCGATAATGTTCATACGGATATTGATAATGATGCTTACACTAATTTAATTATTAAGAACTGTTTAGACTCAGTTATTAAATGTGTGGCTTTTGCTAAGGGTGAAGATAAATTTAAAGTAAAAGATATGTTTGAACCTAAAAGCTATGAAAGTCTTATCTCTGATTTAAGAGAATTAAGACGTAAATTATATGTTAAGAAAAATAACATAGAGTATTTGCTTGAAAGCTTCGATAGATATTTTAATTTAGAGGACAGAGATGTATCTACTTTAAAAAGAATTAGTTTTATTGAAGAATTAGATGTAGAGAATATAGAAGAAACAACTTATTTAAAAAATCCAGGGGTAATAGCTTCACTTGCTTTATTCCTAGATGAATATAGCAATAAAATTAAAAGAGTGAATTATGATTACTACTTAAGAAGAACTATTAATCCTGATATGTTTACAAGGATTATGTATGTAATCATAGGATGTACTAGTGAAGAGACAGAAGAAGCTTATAAACAATATTTGGATTTAGCTGATATATCAATTGGAAATGACTTTCTATTCAAAGAAGGATTAAACCTCGCTTTGCTAGGAGGAATTTATGACATGTTAGTCTATGGTTTCGCAGGTCTTAGACATCATGGGTTCTTATTATCAGGAGACTACAACAACGCTACAAAAATTAGAAGATTAGAATTTAAAGTTAAAATAGCTAGTAACATAGCGAATGTTAAAACAAAGAGAAATTCTGTTACTGTTTCTTTTAAAGAAGAATAAAAATTAATAATTTATAAAATTTAGGAGGATATTATGAAACAAAGAAATTTTTTAGGATTAATACTTGTAGTATTAGGAGCTATTTTATTACTTCAAGCATTTGATATTATTCAAGGTACTATTTTCTTTAATGGATGGTGGACATTATTTTTGATTATTCCAGCAATAGTTTCAATGTCAAGAACAGGTGTTTCTGTTGGTAATACCATCTTGTTGGTACTTGGGATTGGATTCTTACTTCAAGAACAAGGCTGGAATTTTAGAGGATTTTTAGTTCCTGCAATTTTTATCATTTTAGGAATAGGAATCTTATTTAGAAAATAATGTGTTTACTTTGCGAAAGATATGATAAGAAGGTAAGCATTCTTTACGAGAATGAAACAGTATTTGTAATTTATGATGGCTATCCAGTATCTGAGGGTCATTGCTTAATTGTAAGCAAAAGACATATCACAGATTATTTTGAGGCAAGTGATAAAGAATTGAGAGACATCGAAATTGCTATAAAACATATGAAAGAATACCTTGATAAAGCTTTTAAACCTGATGGATATAATATTGGTATGAACTGCGGTAAAGCTGCTGGGCAAAGTATCATGCATTTGCATATACATCTTATACCAAGATATCATTCGGATTGTTTTAATCCTAAAGGCGGGGTAAGAGGAGTAATTCCTGGGAAGCAAAAATACTAGCTTCCCTTTTTTTGATTTAATTAGTAAAAACCGTTTCATAGTTTTTTATGGTGTAATTTAAAGTAAAATATTGTATAATATTTATGAAAACTTCTAAAGGAGGTATCTATGAAAAGAAAAACAAAAATAGTCTGTACGATAGGCCCAGCAATTGACTCAAAAGAAATGCTTGAGAAGATGATTGATGCAGGTATGAATGTAGGTAGACTTAATTTCTCACATGGAAATAGAGAAGAACATACTAATCGAATTAAATTAATTCGTGAAATAGCAAGAGAAAAAAATCGTTATATAGGAATCATGGCAGATACAAAAGGACCAGAAATAAGAACTGGTGTTTTTGAAAATGATCAAGCGATATTTAAAAAAGGTGATATTGTTGAAATCGTGAAAGAAGATGTTTTAGGAAACAAAGATAGATTTCATATTACAGCATTAGAACTATTTGATGATATTGAAGTAGGACAGTACATTCTAATTGATGATGGTAAAATGAGACTAGATGTTATCGAAAAGAAAGCAGAAAGTTTTGTTTGCAAGATATTTAACCCAGGTGTTATTAAAACTAAAAAAGGTGTTAATGTGCCAAACGTTAAACTATCTATGCCTTTTATATCTAAAAAAGATGATGAGGATATTCGCTTTGCGGCTAGACAAAGAGTGGATATGATTGCATTATCATTTGTAAGAAGAAAAGAAGATGTTATAGCTGTAAGAAAAATTTTAGAAGAAGAAAATAACACAAATATTGATTTAATCGCTAAGATTGAAAATCAAGAAGGTGTTGATAATCTAGATGAAATTTTACAAGTAGCTGATGGAATTATGGTTGCCAGAGGTGATTTAGGAGTTGAAGTATCAACACAATTAGTTCCAATTTACCAAAAGAAAATTATCGCAAGAGCGAATGAGGTTGGAAAACCTGTTATTACCGCTACACATATGTTAGAATCTATGATTTCAAATCCAAGACCTACTAGAGCGGAAGCTTCTGATGTTGCTAATGCAATCTTAGATGGATCTGACGCAATTATGTTATCTGGAGAATCAGCAGCAGGTAACTATCCTATTGAAGCTGTATTAACAATGGACACTATTGCAAAAGCAATTGAAGATATCATTGATTATAATGCAATCTTAGATAAATCTATTAAATCAAGTCACCAAACAGTAAATGATGCAATTGGAATTGCAGTTTCACAAGCAGTATTAACGTTACCAAGTGTTAAATTAATTATTGCTTTTACAGAAACTGGTGGTACTGCTAAGAGAATGTGTAAATTTAGACCAGAAGTACCAATCATTGCAATCACGGATAATATAGAAACATGTCAAAAATTATCATACTATTGTGGTGTTTTCGCAACATTAGTTGATGATATCGCTGATATCAACTCCCAAGATGAAATAGCTATGAAAGTTGCTAAGAATTTTGGCTTCGAGATAGGCGATACCTTAATCACAACTTCTGGATGGGGTCAAAAACATGGTAAAACAAATACATTAAGAATTATTGATATAGAATAAATATAGAAAATGAAATGGAACCTTTTAAAGGTTCCTCTTTATTATATAAAGGTGAATCAATTGAAAAAAATTAAAGTGCAACACTATCTATTTATCTTTTTAAATGTTCTAGGACTTGTTCTAGAATATTTTGTTATGTATAAATATTTGTTTATGACTTTAATTGGCCTCAGCTCGCTTATTAGTTTTATTTTAGTCTCTGTTATTTTATTTGTACTTTTATTCTTAACAATCTATGCGAATAAAAAAACGGATCATATATTTGAAGAAGAAGATGTCGATAAAATAAGTACTTTTCATTTAGAAGCAACTAAAAAAATAAGAAAAAAATTTATGATGAATACATCAAAGGATATAAAAATACAATTCGTTGATGGCATTATTCAACCATCTGTCATGTTTGCTTTAATGGGGAATGTATTTATAAATACAAATAAACTATACAATTACAGAATAATAAATGATGTGCATTTTGAAGGAGTATTATCTCACGAATTAGGTCATGTGCTACATATGCCGAATATTTATTTTATAGCTAATTTAAGGCCAACAGCCATTTTAGGAAATTTCTTATTTGTATTAACCTATAACCTAAGCAGAATCTTAAGCAAAAAGAAAAATAAAGAATTGAATTATTTCATATTTTCTTTAGTGTACATTCTATTTATTCTGATGAACTTACTTAATCTGATAATACTATATCCTTTTAAACGCTATGAAGAACTGCAAGCGGATAAACTATCCCTTCAGTTCTCTAATGGTTACTCATTGCGAGGTTATTACTATAAACTGTACTTCGATCACCAATCTCAATTAGATCAGTTTCGTTTCAAATATATTGACTTAAATCATCCGACTCCATTTAGTCATTACAAAAAATTAAATCAATATATTATTAAGACAAATGACAACTGTGAGTTTATTAGTCATAATAAAATTTTAGTTAAAGAATTTAAAGACAACGAAGATAGACTCGGTAAGATGATAAAGTTTTATGAATTATATGGTGATAAATCTATCATTTCAATGTATTTGTATATCGCTAAGATTTACGAAGAGTATCTTGATTTAGAAAAAGCAAAAGAATATTATCTTTTAGCAGGTAAAAATGACATATTTACTGGTTACAGAAGATTAATTAAAATACTGAAGGCAGAAGGTAATGTTGAAAATGTTTTAGAGTATTACAAAATACTTGCTAAAAACGGAGATAAAGATGCAAATCTCTATCTTAATTACTATGAAAAAGATTTTGGCTTATATAAAGTGATAAAAGACGCTGAAGAATTTGAAGTTGAAAAAGGGATCACTTTAAAACTGTTATTTAATGATACTTATCAATTGAAAGTAAACGAAATAGAAATTTCAGGTAAATTTACTAGAAGAAGAAACACAGTGAAAATTTTCAGTGATGATACAAACTATATAGAATACTATTTCAAAGAAGGAGAGATTGTCTCCAAGAAATACAGTATTACTAATTCTGAAAATGAATTACTTATGAACATAAAAGAAATGTATCACTAAATAAAAATCGGACTTTTAAAAAAGTCCGATTATTTTTTACAATTGTTTAAAACTATCTAATGACTCCGTCCCAGTCTAACTTAAAATGCTGGTTCCATTTAGAAACGGTTTTGTTTACCCATTTTGAGAATTTAGAATCCTTTATAATCCAATAGGTAGCTTCGGCTATCACCAAAGATGCAATCATGTCAATAACGTAATGTTGCTTTGTTGTTTGAGTTGACAAAATAATAGCCACATTCATAATCCAAGTAAATAGAACCAAAGATAAAGGAATTTTTTTATCTCTTCTAATACCGATTATACAGATCCAACTTATCAAAGTATGCATAGATGGTAAAGCATTTCTCGGTCCAGCTGATTGATATATCCACATAACGATACTTTCTGTAAAATTTAAATCCGTTCTTGGTGTTAGATAATTACCATTTAAGAATAATCCAGAAGTTACTCTCCATGATTCAACGTCAGATTGGAAGAAGAACCACCAAACTCCACAGATAAAAAAAGTGATAAGAACTAAAGACAATATATTATAGAAATTATCTTTTGAATAATAAGCAACAATGAAAACAGATAGTCCCCAAACTGGGTAAGCGATTATATAAGGATAAATAGACCAATCCAAGAAAGGCACTAATTCATTAAATCTTAAAAATATATTAGAGTAATCCGTTCCTACTATACCAGCAGCCTCTGCGTAAAATTGATTACCAAAATAGGTAATGAATAGCCAAATAAGCATGATGATAAGAGGGATAATTGCATATGTAATTCTTCTTTTATTCATCTATAGTCCACCTCAACAATAAAATTATAACATACAAAAGCAAAAATTATGATAGTGAATTTTTTCGCTGGTTAAAATGATTTGATTATGTGAATATTTTGTGTTAAAATCAATATATCTCAAAAATTAGGGGGACACACGATGTTCGGGTTAAGAAGTGACGGAAAAAGAATTAAAAATATAGATCCATTTATGAAAATAATTCCTCATATTATGTTCGATAGAACAGATGCAATGGTAATGCAGTCACAAGATTATGATTGTAGTGGTATTGATGAATTTATACAAGATAAAAGAAAGACAGAAGGTATTCGTTTTTCTTACTTAGATATATTAGCTTCGGCTATTGTAAGAACATTAGCTCAAAGACCAAAGATGAATCGTTTTTGTGTAAATGGGAGAGTATTTGCGAGAAATAACATTCAAGTAGCTTTTGCGATAAAGAAGAAGCTAGTTGATTCAGCAGAAGAAACAACTGTTAAACTTACTTTCGAAGGAACAGAAAACATTTATGAAATCAAAGAAAAAATAGATGCTGTTATTAAGGAAAACAAAGGTGTAGAAGTAAAAAATGATGTTGATAAAATCAGTAAAATATTAACAAGAGTGCCAAATTTTTTAATTAAATTTATGGTGAGATTTTTAATGTTTCTTGATAAACATGGTATGTTACCAAAATCTATCATTGATGTAAGTCCATTTCATACATCAGTTTTCTTAGTTCATTTAAAATCAATTAAAATGCCACCTGTATTCCATCATATTTATAAATTTGGTACAACAGGTACCTTTATTTCAATCGGTCAAGAAAAATACGAACCTGTAGTAAAAAATAGAGAAACTAAAGAAATCGTTGTTAAAAAAATGTTAAAAGCAGGAGTAGTAGTTGATGAAAGAATAAGCGATGGCTTATATAACTCTTTAACACTAAGACTATTTAAACAACTTATGGAAAACCCACATTTATTAGAAACAAAATTGGATAAGAAGGTAGAGGATGTAAAATAGAATGCCTATACTAATTAAAATACTAGGTTTATTATTTTCTCTAGCGATGCTGTACTTTGGGTTATATTTTACTTTTAAACCATTGAAAGCAGTTCAGTCTTTACAAAGAATAAAGTATAAAGATACAGGAGAGCCAAGAAAAGTAGAAAAGACTTTTTCGATTGTTTTTGGCATCACTTTATCTTTAATTGCTGCTTACTTATTAGCAATTGTAATACTATCATTCATATATCCAGCCTAAGAAGCATTTAATTGCTTCTTTTATTTTGGAACTATATTTTTATTGTCATTGTTAATAAAATCTGTTACAATTAATATAGTTGCGTAATTCTTGCGCTAAATCAAAGTTTTAAGGAGGTGTCAAAATGAACTTATTAAAAATTAATAATCTTAAAAAAACATTTGGCGGTAATGTGCTTTTTGACAATTTATCCTTAGAAATTAATCCCACAGATAAAGTAGCTCTTATAGGGCGAAATGGTGTTGGGAAATCTACCCTTGTCAAAATTCTATTAAACGAGATTACCCCAGATTCTGGGGAAATTTTTATTTATAGGCAAGCTAGAATTGGTTATTTGTCACAGGATATTATTAAATCCTTAGAAAATACCATGTTTGAGGAATGTGCGTCTGTATTCAAAGAACTGGTAGATTTAGAGAAAAGACTTCATCAATTAACAAAAGAAATGGAAACAGACCATTCTGAAGCAATGTTGAAACGTTACACTCATTCAGAAAATGAATTTCAAATTAAAGGTGGTTATGAATACTTAACTACTATTGATATGCTATTAACAAGATTTGGATTTACAAAAGACGATTATGATAGACAAATCAAAACTTTTTCAGGTGGAGAAAGAACAAGAGTTGCTTTTGCTAAACTTTTGATGACGAAACCTGATTTACTTATTCTAGATGAACCAACAAATCATATGGATATTGAGATTATTGAATGGTTAGAGGAATATCTAAAAAGATATAGCGGAGCTGTATTGGTTATTACACACGATAAGTACTTTATTAATAAAGTGGTTAATAAGATCTATGAGATTGACCAAGAGCGTTTAGAAACTTACTATGGTAATTACGATGAATATGAAGTAGAAAAAGTTAAAAGATATGAATTACTAATGAAAAGATTTTTAAAACAAAAAAAGCAAATAGCTCATTTGCAGAGCTTTGTTGATAGATTTAGATATAATTCTAAAAGAGCTAGTATTGCTCAAGATAGAGTTAAAAAAATAAATCGTATTAAGAAAATAGAAAAACCAACAAATTCTGCGAGTCATGTAAAAATAGCATTTAAAACAAAAAGACCGACTGATGTATACATTTTAGAAGTTGAGGATTTAAGTATTGGTTATGATAAGCCATTACTAGAGCACATCAACTTTAAAATGAGGGGTTATGAGAAACTTGGTATTATTGGTGGAAATGGAACGGGAAAGACTACATTAATTAAAACAATTATGGGTAAAATCAAAGCATTAAAAGGTAAATGTAATTTCTACAAAGAAATGAAGATAGGATACTTTGATCAAAATCAAATGGCTCTAGACGATAGTTTAACTGTAATGCAAACAATACACAATATATACCCATACAAAACAATATTTGAAGTTAGATCGGATATTGCCAAAGTATTATTTGTTGGCGAAGATGCTGATAAATCTGTTTCAATACTATCAGGGGGAGAAAAAGTAAGGTTATCTATATTATTACTAATGTTAGAAGAACCTGAACTATTAATTCTTGATGAACCAACAAATCATTTAGATATTGACACAAAAAATATCGTTGAAGATGTATTTGAGGCTTACGAAGGTCCGATTATATTCATTTCGCATGACCGATATTTTATCAATAAAGTAGCTACAAAAATAATAAGTATTAAAGGTCATTTATCTGTCTTTGATGGAAACTATACTCAATATGTAGAAGAAACAAAAAGAGAGATTGAAATAAAAAAACAAGCCAGTCCTAAATTGAATAAACAAATTGTTGAAAACCCTGAGAAAATTATTAAAAAACTAGAAAAAGAAATTGACAATTTGGATATGGATTTAGTGAAGTTAAAAGAAGATTTATTTTTAGAAGAAGTCTATATGGATAGAGAATTGTACCAAGAGAAATCACAAAAAATCAAAACGATAGAATCACAAATAGAAGCACATTATGGAGAAATAGAAAACTTGTCTGATTAAAAAGTTCGAAACTGTCTTAATTATGCTAAAATATGTGTATACGTTTTTAGGAGGAGATAATCATGTTAAATATTATGAAATCAAGAATTGAAAAGGAATTAGTAGAAAAGTTAATGGAACAGTTTAATCAAGAATTAACTGTAGTTGTTGAAGAACCTAAGAATTCAGAATTAGGCGATTTATCAATTCCTATTTTTTCCGTTGTAAAGGCACTAAGAAAACCTCTCCCTCTAGTCGTAGAAGCAGTAAAGGAAACATTAAAACAAGTATCTGATTACGAATACTTTGATAAGGTAGAGAGTGTGTCTGGATTTATCAATATTTCCTTAAATAAAATGAAATATGCTAAGTTAATTGTAGAACACTATAACAATACAGAGGATTATGGTAGTAGTACTATTGGTAAAGATAAGACAATCTGTATCGATTACTCATCACCAAATATCGCGAAACCATTTTCTGTAGGACATCTACGTTCTACTATTATTGGAAATAGCATTGGAAATATTATGGAAAAATGCGGTTATAAAGTAGTAAGGATTAATCACTTAGGAGATTTTGGAACTCAATTTGGTAAGAATATCTATGCTTACTTAAACTGGGGAGATAAAGAATTAATAGCTAAAGATCCTGTTGGTGAACTAGTTAAATTATATGTAGAATTCAATGAACTAGCAAAAACAGATCCATCTCTTGATGATGCTGCTAGAAAAATCTTTAAGGAGTTAGAACAAGGGAACGAAGAATATATTAAAATTTGGAAGTTTATTAGAGAAGAGTCTCTAAAAGAATATATGAAAGTCTATAAACTACTCAATGTATCATTTGACTCTTATGATGGGGAAGCATTCTACAATGATAAAATGCAAGCCATAGTAGATGAGCTAACAGATAAGAAACTTTTAGTGAAAGATCAAGGAGCTATGATTGTTGATTTAGGAGAAAATATACCACCAGCACTAATCCAAAAAACTGATGGTTCAACGCTATATATGACTAGAGATTTAGCAGCTTTATTTTATCGTAAAAACACTTATGATTTTGATGAAGTGTTGTATTGTGTTGGAAATGAACAAAAACTACACTTTACACAACTTCAAAAAGTAGTTGAAAGAATGGGATATGCTTATTATAAAGATATTCATCATATTAACTTTGGTTTAATTCTTCAAGATGGCAAGAAAATGTCTACGAGAAAAGGAAAAATCGTTAAATTACAAAATGTTCTAGAAGAAGCTTCAAGAATAAGTTTAGAATATATTAATGAAAAGAGTCCTGAATTAGAAGAAAAAGAAGAAACTGCTGAAAAAATCGGAGTAAGTGCAGTAATATTTAATGACTTAAAGAACTTCCGTTCAAATGATTTTGAATTTAACTTAGAAGAAATGGTTAATTTTGTAGGACAAACTGGTCCTTACTTACAATATACATCAGTTAGAATAAACTCTATTTTAAATACAGTAGAGGATATTACTATGGAGATGGACTATGATTTGTTTAAAGAGGATCATGTTTTCGATATTTTAAAAACAATAAGTCAGTACCAAGAAATAGTGCTAAAAGCAAGAGTAGAATATGCACCTTCAGTAGTTGCTAAATATCTACTATCTTTAGCAAGTCTGTTTAATAGCTTTTACGCAAAAGAGAAAGTTATTGTGGATGACTTAGTAGAGAGAAACACGAAATTACAAATATTAAAGATGGTTAAAAACATCTTGAATGATGGAATGGGATTACTTGGAATGCAAGTAATCGAAAAAATGTAAATACCTAGAACCAATTTAATGAGGAAGGGGGTTAGGTATGAAAAACACAACAACTAACACAAAAGAAAAGAAAAACGTCCTTAAGACCATTGTTACAATGTTCAAGTGGATGGGTAGATATTGGCCTCTATTAGTTCTTTCCTTCTTAATATTATATATAGTGTCTTACGTAAGAACACTTATACCATTAGTTGGCCAACACATTATTGATGTTATCTTAGAGTTTTCAGATGGAGGTTCAAAGCTTCCTCCATTTTTAGCGAATTTTATTATTGGAAATTCTAAACTAACGCAGTTGATATATGCAGGATTGCTACTTTTAATACTAGCTTTATTTAGAGCGGTCTTAATTTTCATAAGAAGAACTACATCAGGTTACTTTGGGGAAACAGTTGCATATAAGCTAAGAAATACTTTATATCATAAATTACAAAACGCTGATTACAATTTTCATACACATTCTGAGACGGGGGATTTAATCCAAAGGTGTACCACTGATGTGGAAGCCTATAAACGCTTTATATCAGATCGAATTATTGAAGTAGGTAGATTGATACTTTTAATGAGTTTATCTATTTGGCAAATGTCGAAACTGAATGTGGATTTAATGTGGATTTCTTTAATGGTTACACCAGTAATCTTATTTTCAGCTGTTTACTATTTTAGAAAAGTTGAAAGACAATTCACTATTATTGAAAATAATGAAGCAAAAATGACAACTCATGTACAAGAAAACGTATCTGGGTCTCGTGTTGTAAAAGCATTCGCTAATGAAGCGTACGAAGTAAATAAATTTGATGGATTAAATAGAGAATTTACAGATTCAGATTTTAATCTAATCAAAAAAATGGCTATATTCTGGTCAGTTACTGACTTTATTTGTTTTATACAATTTATGTTGATAGCGGTATTTGGAATAATCTATGCATCGAAAGGTACCATCTCTTTAGGTACATATACTGCATTTCTAGCTTTTGCTGGAAACATAATTTGGCCAATGCGTCAACTTGGTAGATTAGTAGGAGACTTCTCCAAAGCTACCGTAGCAGTGAAGAGATTAACTAAAATAATTGATAATGAAGATGAATATGATGACTCAGAACCTAATTCAACTCCTAAAGTAAATGGAATCGTTGAATTTAAACATGTATCATTCAAATTTCCAGATTCAAATGAAGATCAATTAGTAGATGTTGATTTTTTAGCAAACAAAGGGGATACAATTGCTATTATCGGTAAAACCGGTTCTGGTAAATCCACTTTAATGAACTTATTAGTAAGACTACTTGATTATCAAGAAGGAGATATCTTAGTTGATGGAACATCAATTAAAGATATTGAAAAACATTACTTGAGAGCAAATGTCGGTATTATTCTGCAAGAACCATTCTTATTCTCAAAAACAGTAAAAGAAAATATTGGTATTGCAGATCAAGATTCTTCAAGTGAAAGAGTTGAATCTGTTGCTAAAATTGCTCAAGTACATGACGATATCGTAAACTTTGAACAAGGATATGAAACCTTAGTGGGTGAACGAGGAGTTACCTTATCAGGTGGTCAAAAACAACGTGTAGCGATTGCACGTATGCTATTAAAACCAAAACCAATACTTATCTTTGATGATTCTTTAAGTGCGGTAGATACAGAGACGGATATTCAAATCAGAAGAGCACTTAACAAAGAGTGGAAAGACTCAACTGTATTTATTATCACTCATAGAATAACTACTGCGAAAGAAGCAGATAAAATTATTGTATTGGAAGATGGAAGAATTAAAGAATCCGGAACTCATGATGAATTAATCAAGAGGAAAGGTTTATATAGTAATATATGGAATATTCAGTCTAAGATTGATTTCCATGTAGAAGAGGACGGTGAATAATATGAACGATTTCTTACATGATGAAGAAGAATTCACGTCTCGAAAACTTGATTGGGGTTTATGGAGAAAAATACTTTCTTTTATGAAACCTTTACGTAAATTTGTTATCTTAGCAGCTCTATGCATGATTATATTAGCTGCTACAGATGTTGTTTATCCATACATATCTATGTTCGCAATTGATGATATCATTCAACCAAATGTTACAAGTGGTGTTGTGGACTTATCTAAACTAAGAGTGTTTATTATGCTTTATATTATATTCATGATTATTCAAGCAATTACAGTGTATTTATTCATCATATTTGCTGGAAAAATTCAAACTGAATTAGCATTTAATATTAGGCAAAAAGCATTTTTACACTTACAGGAATTACCATTCTCATATTATGACCGCACACGTGTTGGTTGGATTATGGCAAGGATGACCTCAGATTCAAGAAACCTAAGTGAGTTACTTTCATGGGGCTTTATTGATATTGTTTGGGGAGTATTCTTAATGGTTATTCTCATTATCGTGATGTTTGTTTTAAATTGGGCGCTAGCTTTAGTAACGATAGCGGTAGTTCCTATACTGACAATAGTTTCGATATTTTTTAGAAAGTATATTTTAAAAGCTTACCGTTCCATTAGAAAAGTAAACTCAAAAATTACAGGAGCTTACAACGAAGGAATCACAGGAGCGGTAACTACAAAAACACTAGTATTAGAAGAATCAAATGCCAAAGGATTTGATGATTTAACATTTGATATGAGAACACAATCAATCAGAGCGGCTATGATTCAAGGCTTATATTTCCCTTCTATGTTGTTCCTAATAACACTAGGAGTAGCATTAGTATATATTGTTGGAGGAAATTTTGTTGTCCAAGCTGCTATATCAGTGGGGATGCTATACTTATTCACAAACTATGTATGGCAGTTCTTTGAACCAGTAAATAATATTGCGATGATCTACGCTAATTTCCAGCAAGCTCAAGCATCAGCGGAAAGAATCATGTCTTTGATTGAAACAGAAGCTGATATTAAAGATTCAATGGAAGTGGTAGAAAAATACGGAACATTGTTTGACTACAAGATTGAGAATTTTGATATCATTAAAGGAGACATTGAGTTTAAGGATGTAACTTTTAAATATAATGTTGGAGAACAAGTGTTAACGAATTTTAATCTGAAAGTTAAAGCTGGTGAATCGATAGCCTTAGTAGGTCATACAGGAGCTGGTAAAACAACGATTGTCAATCTAATTTGTCGATTCTATGAACCAACTACTGGAAATATACTGATTGATGGAGTGGACTATAGAAAACGTTCAATGGGATGGTTACACTCAAACCTTGGATATGTATTACAAGATCCACATCTATTTAGTGGTAATGTACTTGAAAATATCAGATATGGTAAATTAACAGCAACAGATGAAGAAGTTATTGAAGCTGCAAAAGCAGTAGAAGCTCATGATTTTATCATGAAGTTCGAAGAAGGTTACAAAACAGAATGTGGTGAAGGTGGCTCAAGATTATCAGTTGGACAAAAGCAACTTGTTAGTTTTGCAAGAGCAATCTTAGCTGATCCTAAAATCTTAGTGTTAGATGAAGCTACTAGCTCTGTAGATACAGAAACGGAACAAGCAATCCAAGTAGCTATTAACAAACTTCTTGAAGGAAGAACTAGTTTTATAGTAGCTCACAGATTATCAACGATTGTTCACAGTAATTGTATTCTCGTATTAGATGCGGGTAAAGTAGTCGAAAGTGGAAGCCATAGAGAATTAATTAATAAAAAAGGAGCTTATCATAAACTATATACCAATCAGTATTCAGAAGATATGGTAGGAAAATCATTTAAATAAAATCAAGCAGTGTAGAAAATACACTGCTTTTTTTCGCTATATTAAAGGATTTATCACAAGTTTTCAAACATTATGTTATAATAGAAATAGCAGATTAAGTTTCTTTTAGAGGTGAGGATTAAATTGAAAAAAGTAATTATCGCAGTAATTGTGATTTGTGCAGCGGGAATAGCACTTTTCCTTTGGTACATGTCATCAGGAATTGATCGTGACGAAGTTTATTATAATACTTTAGTTACTTACAAAGATGTAGTATATAAAATTGCAGAAGAAAAAGAACTGACTTTAGATATTCTAATGCCAGCGCGTTTCGAACATGATGAAATTCCTGTTGTATTTTATGTGCATGGAGGAACTTTTTCAGGTGGGGATAAAATTAACCTTACCAATGGAGTGAGACGATCTGTAGTAACTGAAATATTAGATGAAGGATACGCAATAATTTCTATAAACTATCGTTATTTAGATGAAGACTCTCATTTTCCATCTAATATTAGAGATGTAAAGGATGCCATTCGTTACATTACTTCTGTAGCTGAAGATTATAACTTTGATGTAAACAACTACGGACTTTGGGGGACAGGGACTGGAGCATATCTTGCCTTAACTGCTGCATATAGTCCAAGTGGACTTTTTTATGGAGACTATGATTTAAGAGAATATGATTGTGAAGTGAATTATGTAATTGACATGGCTGGCGTTACTAATATATCAACAGTCAGAAATATAACAGAAATGGACACAGTTGAATTAGCAGAAGCCCAAGCTGAACTAGATACTTTATATGGTTTAGGCATGGATATATATAATCTGACTGCGGCTGATTATGAAGAAATGGCTCTCTATGACCCATTATCTTATATATCAAATGATACAGTGCCTACTTATATCATGCATGGGTTAAATGATGATGTAGTTAATATTAATCAATCTATCATTCTCAAACAAAGATTAGCGGAGTTTGATATTATTCACACTTATTATGAGGTTCTCGGTGGAGACAATGATTTTAATGATTTAGCCGATACAGAAGTTGATAAAATTTCTAGTCAGATCGTATATTTTATAAAGACATATTATAAGGAATAATTAGAACACACTGGATTATTCCAGTGTTTTTAAATGGGGTGGAATATGAAGTTACCAGGATTTATAGATTCGCATATGCACTATTTAGGCTTAGGTTATACTAGTTCTAACGTTGATTTAACAAAAGCAAATTCTATAGTAGAAATTATCGCTTTGTTAAAAGAAGAATTACCAAAGCCTGTGTTAATTGGAAGAGGCTGGAATCAAGAAAATTTATTAGAAAAGCGAATGTTAAATAAAGAAGATTTAAACGCTGTATCTAGAGATATACCAATTATCATGACCAGAGTATGTGGCCATGTTTTAACTGCTAATGATAAAATGTTAGAACTTGCGGGAATTACTAAAGATACTATTCAAGTTGATGGCGGAACATTTAATTATGATACAGGAGTCTTTTCAGAAAATGCCTTATCTCTGATATTAAGTAGCTTAAGCAAACCAACTACTATGGATTTAGAAAATTATTTACAATTAGCCGATAAGATATTATTAAAAAACGGAATTACCTCAGTAGCAAGTGATGATTTTTGTATTTTCAATATTCCTTTCGAGGATGTGATAGCTGTGATAAACAAAATGGTTGCTGAAGACAAAATACATGTGAATATTACTGAGCAAGTAAATCTTCCACTTAATGAGCTAAAAAGGTTTATTGAAAAAGGTTTTGTGAATAAAGAGTTTAAGAAATTTAAAATGGGGCCACTTAAAATTCTAGCTGATGGGAGTCTTGGTGGAAAAACGGCCTATTTAAATAAACCTTATGAAGATGATCCTAGTAATAGGGGGATTTATACTTATTCAGATGATGAATTGTTTGAATTAATTCATTTAGCAAATTCTAATGGAATGGATGTGGTTATTCACGCAATTGGTGATGCCTCTGTTGATCAAGTTTTAAAATGCCTTATAAAATCAATAGAACAAACAAAAAGATTTAAACATCATCACGCAATTATTCATGCGCAGTTGGCAACACACAAACAAATAAAACTGATGAAAAAGTATCATATAGGAGCGATTATTCAACCGATTTTTTTGAATTCAGATATCAAAATAATTGAATCAAGAATTGGTGAAAGAATGAATGAATCATATTTGTTTAAAACAATGGTTGATGAAGGCTTAAATGTTGGCTTTTCTACAGATAGCCCAATAGAGCCTATTAATCCTTTTTATAATATATATAGTGCAATCACAAGAAAAAGTATTAAAGAACCTGATTTAAAGGCCTTTTTAGTAGAAGAAGGTTGCGATTTAGAAACAGCATTAAAATGTTATACTATCAATAATCTTCCATATATAAAAAGAAAAGAAATGCCTTTGGGTGATTACATTGTAATAGATAAAAATATATATGATATTAATTCTAAATCTTTATTGAATATTTCTATACTTGAAACATATATTGATAATGAATTAGTTTATAAAAAAGCGCTATGAAAGATGAGAAAAGTTTCCTAAAATAGATACTTGTATGTAAGCACTATTGTGATATAATAAACCGTTAATGAAAAGGAGAAATCATGAATATTTTAAAATGGATGATTTTCTTGTTTATTGCCTTTGCTTCATTTTTGCCAATAACAAGATTAAGACTATTTGATATTAGTAAAAAATATTCTGGCTTTAAGTATGTCAGCCTATTTCTTTTTCTATGGACTATTATCGCTTGGCTTAAATATGTTGTGTTGGAACCAGAACAAGTATATTATTTAACACTAGCAATTTATCCAACCTTATTTGCTTTAACAGCTATGTTATTTATTGCTATCATGAACTATTTAGAGAAGAAGCTATCATCAATTATCATAGGGTCTTTAGTTGTAATTGTAATGTTAGAAGTTTTTGTTTCTTTTACAAATGCAAGTCATCACCTAATGATAGATTTATCTCCGGGAGAAGGCTTCATATTAGCAGGGTTTTCGACTATTCCTCGAGGAATTGGTTTTTATATTCATACCGTACTTTGCTATGTAATGTTAATTGTAGTAGTTGTGTTAATATTTGAAAAATTAATTAAAGCCTTAAAGCGAGATAATGATGTCATACCATTTGTTACAATGGGAGCGGGAATTATTTTGGGCGTTGGTTTTAATATTATACATATTTTTTGTAAACCATTTACAATAGACCCAACTTACATTGCCTTTGTTTTATTAATTACAACATTATACTATGTTTTCTATATCCGAGACTTGAGATTAATTATCGAACTTGGAAGAAATGAATTTATCCTAGATAACTTTAGAGAGATGTATGTAATCTGTGATCATAGAAATGTTGTTGTTGGAGCTTCTGATGAATTTTTAGATTCCTTTGAAATTGATCTTAAAAAAGAAATGTCATACGAAGCTTTAATGGAACATATACAAGATAGGGCAATTGTATATGAAGATCAAAAAGTTTTAAATGGAAAACCGTTTACAAAGAAAAGGTATCTTCATATGCAAAAGAAGAAGATACAATTACCTCTATTTAAATACCAAGGAAACTTCTATTTGTTTTATGATGAAACGAAAGTAAGAAAACAAATCAATGATGTTGAATATGTAAAATCTCATGATTTGATGACTGAATTATATAACCGTAATTACTTTGAAGAAATGAAAAAGGACCTAGATGAGTATGCAGACGACTATTCATTAATTATGTTCGACCTTGATGGGTTAAAATTCTATAACGATTATTTAGGTCATGCCTCAGGGGACGATATGCTGAAGCGTTTCGCTAACATGCTACAAGAAGTTGCTTCAACCTACAATATGACTGCAATTAGAATGGGTGGAGATGAATTCCTATTAATTGCAGTAGAACCAATACCTGGTGCAATTGATCAAACGATTAAAGAAATCTCTAAATTATCTGAAGACAAAAACAATGCTTATAAAATCATGTTTTCTTATGGTATGGCTTCTAAAGGTTCAAAGAATGAAGTGTTAGAAAGAGTCTTTTCTAAAGCAGATGATGAAATGTATAAAATGAAATTAGAACAAGCAGATAAAAAGGCCGAATTAAAGAGATATTTAAAGAAAAATAAAAATAAATCAATATAAAGAAGAGACTATGATTTACGAAATCATAGTCTCTTTTATTGTTATTTTTTTAAGAACTTACTGTGGTATAAGGCCAATCAATAATTCCGCCCATATCATAGATAGATTCATAACCTAGTGCAACTAATTTCTGAGCTGCTTCATTACTACGGTTACCACTCCTACAATAAACGATATAAGTTACTGTTTTGTCTTCTAATACAGTTTCAGCGCGACTGTCAATGTCTCCAAGAGATAAAAGAATAGCTCCAGGAATATGTTCTTCTTGATATTCAGATGGTTCTCTAACATCTACTAAAACAATAGTAGAATCATTATCCATCATCTCTTTTCCAACTCCTGCTGTAATAACTTCAAAAGAGTTACTTCCACAAGATACCAAGAATATAACAGGTAATACTAATAATACAAATAATAATTTTTTCATGTAAACACCTCATTTAAATTATAACACAGTGATTTTAAAATAGATTTAAATATGCTTATAACAAAGGAATTATAAGATAGTTAGAATTAAAAGAAAAGAGCGTTTAAACAAAAAAACGGCTTAGAGTAAAAATGTAATATTTAATTTTATCACAATTTCAATTGACTGTTTTAAAAATTTGTAAATTTGTTTATAGATATTCTTTTAATGTCTCCACGAATTTGTTATAATTATAATGATTGCGTGGTGAGATGATGAGAGTTTTCAAATTCATGAAGAATAACAAAAAGTTTTTTTTATTTGTATTAATTGTTACAGTCATATGGGCTTTGCTTCTAAATACAATTTCAGTAACAACCAAAAAGCATCAAGAACAAATCGTTTCTTTAGAAACAATAAAAGAAACTGAAAACTATGAAGCAATTTTAAATAATATAATTAAAAAAATCGAACTTGTAAAAGTGTATGTTGAAACAGTTGGTTTTGATAATATTACTCAAAATAGTTTTAGTGATTTTGTTGAAAGAACCGATTTTTCAGATATTGGATTTTTAAGTTTAAACTTAGCACCAGATGGAATTATTGCTTTCTATTACTCAGATGTATTGGATGAAGAAGATTTAATTGGTCACAATTTTTTTGAAGATTCAAGAGAAAGCGTTAGAAATGCAATAGATTATACAATAGAACATGATGTTGTAGTTGTAAACGGACCAATTGATTTACTGCTAGCAAATCAAGGGATTGTTCTAAGAAGAGCTGTCTTTGAAAATAGTAATTTCACTGGTATTATAAGCTTAGTAATTGATATGAATCAATTGTCAGCTTTATTCGAGCAAACCAGCTCCAATGTAATTGATCTTGGGGTATATCAAACAGATAATACGCTAATATTTGGGGATTTAGAATATTCTGATGATTTATTAAGTGTGAATAATATAGATATTGATGAAGTTGACTGGCGTATTGGCGTTAAGATTAATGACAGTTTCGCTAGTGAATCTCAATGGACAGAGATTTTTATTCTTGCAACTGGAAATTTATTATATTTAATGGCAATCGGTTTAGGAGGCTTACTTTATTTTAGAAACAAAAAACTTATAAATAAGCAAATTGAATTGATTAATTATGATAATTTAACGCAATTGCCAAATAGAAGATTACTAGAAAAAGATGTAAACCATGCAATTAGCAATAACCAACCATTTTATTTGTGTTTTGGTGATTTAGATAACTTTAAATATCTAAATGATATTTTAGGTCACTAAGTAGGTGATAAGTTTTTAAAAGATATTACGTATAGACTCAATGATAATATTGATGATGTATTTAGAATATATCGCTGGGGTGGAGACGAGTTTATTTTCTTAATCTTTACAGAAGATAGAAAAATAGCAATTCGATATCTCGATGGTTTATATGAGAAAATAGAAGAGCCAATCGTGATTAAGGAAGCTAAGTATAATATTCAAATTAGTATTGGTGTTGTTCAGTATCCGAGACATGGTATAACTGTAGATGATTTAGTTAAGCACGCCGATATCGTTATGTATGATATGAAATCTCAAAAAAGAAATACATACGGTTTCTTTGAAAATCGTTATCTTGACGATTTACAAAAAGAAGTAGATTTCGAAAATGAAGTAAATAAATATGATATTGATGATTTTGAACTATACTTACAACAATGTTAAATGCTCAAACAGATGAAATTATCGGTTTTGAAGCTTTATCAAGATTACGAGATAAAAATGGAAAACTTTTAAATATCTTTGAAGTGATTAAAGTTCTTGAAAGAAAAGGGGAAATCCCCCAATTAGATAAACATTCTTTTGACATTTTATGCACCTATAGTCATAAAATATTTAAAGAAACGAATAAACAATTTAGTTTTAGTTTTAATATTTCTCCAATTACTTTATCTCAAGAGTTTGTAGATTTTTTGAAAGTTACGACAAAAAAACATAAAATAGATCCTAAAAACTTCGTGATGGAAATTACAGAAACGCTAGGATTTAAAGATGTTGATATGTCCGTTAAGTTATTGAATCAAATTAAAGCTTTAGGGTTTGGTATAGCAATGGATGATTTTGGAATGGGTTACTCGTCTCTAAGTTATATTGCTAAATTGCCTTTAGATGTCATTAAGATTGATAGATACTTCGTTCAGAATTATAATGACAGTGACTTTGAAAAACTAATAATATATTCTATTTTAGATATTTCAAAATCCTTCAAACTAAAAACAGTTGTAGAAGGTATTAAAACGACGAAACAACTAGATTTCGTAAAAAAAATTGGAGCTGATTATTATCAAGGATATATTCACAGCAAGGCAGTGAGTTTAGGGGATTTATTGAAACATTTAAAAGAAGGTTTTTAATGAATAAGGAAATTGTAAAACAAGATTTTAAAGCAATTATTGATTCACATTCAACCATTTTAATATTGGGTAGTATTCCTTCGGTTAAATCGAGGGAATACAATTTTTACTATATGCATAAACAAAACCGTTTTTGGAAAGTATTAGCTAACATTTTTGACAATGAATTCTTAAGTGAGGATATATTAGTTAAAGAAAGAATGTTACAAAAATATCATATTGCATTATATGATGTGATTGAAAGTTGCGATATCACCGGTTCAAGTGACGCATCTATTTCAGATGTACAAGCCGCAAATATTTCTAAATTAATTGAAAAGACTAAAATAGATACTATTTACTTGAATGGTTTGAAAGCATACTCCTTATTTACTAAGTATAATCCTAATTTGATTCATAAAGCTATTTACCCACCTTCTACCTCACCCGCAAATGCAAGATATAACATGGAAAAACTACTTGAAAAATGGCTAATTATAAAGAAATAAAGTTGTTCTACTCACTTCAATTGCTTATTTTTACTATTTTTAGTATAATTTTATAATAACTTACATATAATATAACACATTTAAAATCAAATCTATTTGAAGGAATTTACTATGAGAAATTTTTTTAAGAGACCTATTTTTTATAATTTTATGGTATTTGTATTTTTTTCTTTCCTTTTGCTTTCGCTGTATTTTTTAAGCAGAAACGTATTATTGGAAAGAGAAACTCAGATTCTATATCTTAACAGAGATATTGTTGTAAACGAAATTGAAAGTGAGCTTACTAGAGTTGAGACCATTATCAATAACCTTGATAGTTACATAACAAGTCATGATACACAAGATGATTTAGAATTATATATATCCAAAATAGTTGAAGATAATCCTTTTATTGCTTCAATATATTTTGTTATGCCAAATAATACTTATATAACTTTTCCAGATCAGCCAGTTCCTCCGGGAGTTGTGTTAACTGATAGACCTTGGTATACAAAAGCGGCCTCTGAAGTTACTGTAGTCTTCACAGATGCCTTTTTAGATGTGAGTGGGGATAAATATATACTTACAGCTGCAAAAGCAGTAATAGAAAGTGATATTTTAGAAGGAGTTATTGGTATTGACATCGATTTAGAACAATTGTCAGGTTTCTTAGCTAATGATGTAACTTCATTTGAAGGATATGCTTTTATTATAGATTCTCAAGATAACTTAATTGCATATGTTGATTATGATCCTTTGCAAACTGAATTAGAAACACTTGACGACTTTTCTATTACAAGGGATATTTTTACGGAATCTCAAGGATTATCTGAAAAAGTAACCATTCAAGGAGAACTTGGACAAATAGCCTATTCGGAAATCGAGGGTACAGATTTCTTGTTTGGTTTATTTATGTCAACAGATCAATTTTTGAGTAGTCTTAATTTCTTTTACAGTATTGGACTTTCAATAGTATTGGTTATCTTATTCGGTAGTTTAACAGTGTATTTTGTCTATTTAAGGTTATTACAGAGGCCTCTAGATAGTTTAATTGTTGATATTGATAATATTGATAAGGAGAAGAGTTATGACTACCGTTTTCCTATAGAAAAAGGTCTATGGTTTAATAAAGCGAGAGAAGCCTTAAATAAGGTTTTAGATGATACACAAAAATTTAAAGCCCAAGCCAATAGTAGTTTGTCTGAATTAACACTAAGAAATCAAAAATATAATCTTTTATTAGATTCTGCTTCGGATATTGTATTTCAAATTGACAAAGACAGAAAGTATGTTGAAATATATGGTAAAGGATTGAAACAACTGAAGAAAACGGAAAAAGATTTTCTAGGTAATACTTTTGAAGAAGTATTCGGCTCAGCTATTTCTTTCGACAGAGAAGAATGTTACGATGTAGTATTTATGGGTTCTAAAAGATTCTATACTTGGGAGTATGTTGTTGATAAGAATGTTATTTACTTTGAAACGGCTATGACACTTCTTTATGATTTGCAAAATGAAATTATTGGGGCTGTTGGTGTTACAAGAGATATTACCGAACAAGAATTGAGATATCAAGACATGGTAACTATTTCTAATCATGATTATTTAACAGGTTTACGCAATAGAAGATATTATATTGAAAGACTTCAAATTTTAGATACTTTAAAGGAATACCCTTTTGGTGTTATGAATATTGATGTGAATGGATTAAAAATTATAAATGATGCTTATGGTCATTCTATTGGAGATGAAGCATTAATTAAAACAGCGAATGTGCTTAGAGAAGCATCGGAAGAGAACTATATAGTTTCTAGAGTTTCAGGTGATGAGTTTACGATTATTTTACCAAATTCTGATACGGCAAAAACCAAGGAACTAAAAGAAGACTTATTAAACCGCTTTAAATCAGTTAAGATTAGTAACCTAGATTTATCAGTAGCGATTGGTTTTCATGTAAAAGAAGATGATTCTAAAGAGATTGATGAAGTAAGAATGTTAGCTGAGAATGATATGTTCAGACATAAAGTATCAGAAAGAAGGAGTGTTAAGAATAAGGCAATATCTGCTATATTGAAAACCTTGACTGAAAAATATGAGGCTGAAAGAATTCATTCTAAAATAGTAGCTGAATATTCTAAAAAATTAGGGGAAGCTTTAGGGTTAGAAGCAGAAGAAATTAGAGACTTAACAACAGCTGCCATGTTCCATGATATTGGTAAAATATCTATACCGGATAATATTATTAATAAGCCAGGAAAACTTGATGATCGAGAATATGAAATTATGAAAACTCATACTGAGGTAGGTTATGAAATTTTACGTGCAGCAGATGAGTATTCTGAATTAGCAATTCATGCTTCAAGCCATCATGAAAAATGGAATGGTAAAGGATATCCTAAAGGACTTAAAGGCGAAAAAATACCGTATTTCTCAAGAATTATATGTATTGCAGATGCTTATGAAGCAATGACTGCAGATAGACCATATCGTAAAAAACAAAGCGATGAATTTGCCGCAAGTGAAATTATTAAATTTGCAGGAATTCAATTTGATCCTGTCTTAGCAAAAGTCTTTGTTGAAAAAGTGTTAAAAAAACCATGGCCAAAAAAATAAAGACAACATAAAGTTGTCTTTTTACTTTGAATTTTAATAGTAAAATACATCATTACATGATACTATATTTACAGGAGATGAATTTATGAAAAAAGGAATATTTGGTTCAATATTTGGTATAGCAATTTTCTTTATAGTATTTTATGGGATTTTCGCAGAAGAATCATCGTTTTTATCTTCAATTCCTATTTGGTTTTTCGTTATGTTTATAGGAGGTCTTTTCTCCTTTGCTAAAAAAGCAAAAAAAGCAGAAAACACAAAAGAACATTCACATCATAATGATTTTGATCATAAAACAGATTTACATGAACAAGATACTTCAGAAACACTTAGAGCACAGGCTTACTCAAAGAGATGTCATAAATGCGATTCTCTTATTAGCAGTAAGGACACGTATTGTCCTGAATGTGGAGCTTCTCAAAAAAACACGATTATTTGTGAGTACTGTGGTCATGAAAACCCAGCTTCAAATGCACTATGTGAAAAGTGTAATGGCTTCTTATAATTAAGAGTCGGCTGAGTCCGACTTTTTTTGATAAAATTGTTTCAAAGTAGATATATAAAAGTATAAGCAATCACTTGCATAAATTGGAGGGTTTATATTGAATTCAGAGACAAAGAGCTATAAACGAAATATAGTTCTTGATTACTTTCATTCATTTTTTAGAAACACAAATTTCACCCATGGTATATGGGCGGCTTTTTTGCTTGTTAAAGGCTTTACTTTAATTGATGTTGGTATCTTTGAAACAATATTTCATATTTCTAGTATTACAATGGAAGTTCCTACTGGAGTAATTGGAGATTTATATGGTAGGAGAACAAGCAGGTTATTAGGTATTGTTGTCTATTTCATATATATAGCAATTATGTTATTTTCAACTAACTACATATTAATGATTATTGCTTTTATTTTTTGTGGGATATCATATACCTTTGAATCTGGTAGTTCAGATGCATTGGTTTATGACAGCTTAAAGGAGATAAAGGAAGAGCATAAATTTATGAAAGTAAATGGTATTAGAGAAGTTATCATGCAGTTTGCTGGTGTGCTTGTTTTATTTCTTACTGGTTTCTTCTTAGAAGGCTTACACAAAACCGACTTTTATCTAACTGCAGGGATGTTTGTTATTGCATTCATTACGATTTTTATGATGAAGGAAACACATATTCCACATAACACAGAAAAGTTAAGTTTTAAAGATCGAATCAATGAACACTTTGTAAAAACTTGGAAAGTAGTGAGTAGCAATAAAAGATTATTCTTACTGATACTATTTGGAGCTTTAGTAATGGCTCCAGTTACCTGCGTTTTTATATATGCTCAAGAATATTTTATATTTAATGGCTTTAGAGAAAGTTGGATGTTATACTTTCTGGCATTACATGCTTTAACTGCGGGAGTAGGTGGTCTCTTAGCAGAACGAATGGAAAAGAAATTCGGCGAAAGAAAACTAATGCTTTTCTTGCCTATCATTTTGTCACTTTGTTTCTTTGCAATCCTATTGCCGAATTACGGATATATTGGCTTCATTCTTATCGGTTTTATTGATAGTATATTCTATATTGTATTAGTAGAATACATCAATCGTTTAATACCCTCTGATACAAGAGCTAGTGTCTTAAGTTTCTTTGGAATGGCCTTTAGTTTTATTATGATTTTAATTTTCCCTATTATGGGAATTATTGGAGAAGGATTTTCAATATGGTATAGCTACTTATACGTCGCGGTTTTAGTTGCGATTATTTCAATTGTACTAATTGTTCTTCTTCAAAAGAATTACTTTTTAACAGTAGAAGTTAAAGATATATAAGGATTAATTTGAATATTGAGAAGATAACTAAATTTAGTTATCTTTTTTTTGTAAAAATAGGCTACAAATAGTATAATTGAATATAGGTGATAAACATGAAGAAAACAAACATCTTTGTTATTGGTGGAGGCGCTAGTGGTATCCTTGCGGCTATCGTTGCCAAAAGAAATGGTGCAGAAGTTACAGTTATTGAAAGAAACTCAAGAATTGGTAAGAAGATTCTTGTTACTGGTAATGGTAGATGTAACTATACAAATGCCTTATCTTCAGTATCTGATTACAATAATCAA
Organism: Mycoplasmatota bacterium; assembly: GCA_016342455.1. Lineage (GTDB taxonomy): Bacteria > Bacillota_I > Bacilli_A > Izemoplasmatales > Hujiaoplasmataceae > 4572-104. The sequence continues at coordinate 29,133 of JAEIOE010000018.1, forward strand.
GAATTCGTTGAGTATGGATTAAAAGCTTTTAGTCCTGAAAATACAATGAGTTTTTTTAACGATTTAGGAATTGTTCCTAAAGTTGAAAATGAAGGGAAAGCATACCCGCTTTCAGAACAAGCATCAAGTATAATTGATGTTTTTCTTTATGAGTTAAACAGACTACATATTGAAGTGGTTAGTGATGCTTATGTAATAAATATAATAAAGAGAAACCAAAACTTCCAAATCTTTTTAAAGGATGGAAGAAGCTTTGACTGTGATAAAGTAATCTTAGCAACGGGCGGTAAAGCTTTGGCAACAACTGGCTCAGATGGTTCTGGCTATGAATTAGCTAAAAAATTAGGACATAAGATAGTTGAACCTTTTCCAGCTTTAGTTAAACTTAAACTGGAAAGCCCTCATCTTAAGCATTTGCAAGGCATAAAAATGCCAGCCATTGTTGAACTAATCCATAATAATGAAGTGCTTCAAAAAGAGGAAGGCGATATTCTCTTTGGTAATTATGGTATTAGTGGTCCAACTATTTTACAGATTAGTAGATTAGCAAATGAATTATATATTAAAGGTGAACAGGTATATATTAAAATTATTTTGGTCAGCTCTATGACAAAACAAGAAGTGTATAATAGATTCTTTATGAGTAAGGATAAACCAGTAGATTTTAGTTTAGTTGGAATGATCAATAAAAGATATATTTCTGCAATTATTAAAGAAGCAAAAATAGAGAAACAAAATACGCTTGTTAGAGATTTAACAGATAAACAATTAAATAAATTAGTTTCTTTGTTGTTTGACTGGCGTTTCTTAGTAACTGGAACAAAAGGCTTTAGTGATGCACAAGTGACAGCTGGTGGTATCAGTGTTAGTGAAATCAACTCTGAAACAATGGAATCAAAGAAAGTACCAGGTTTCTATATAACTGGAGAAGTAATGGATATAGATGGTCGTTGTGGCGGATATAACTTACAATGGGCATGGAGTAGTGGATATCTTGCTGGGATGAATGCTAGTAACTAGGAGTGTTATATGATAAGAATAACGAATTTAAAATTAAATCTTGATGCTGCAGTAGACTATTCATCTGAACTATCCAATTTAAGAAAATTGGTTATTTCTAAATATCAAATTAATCCAAATAATCTTTTGTTACTAAAGCTATTCAAAAAAGCGATAGATGCAAGAAGAAAAAATGATATTCATTTTGTATATTCAGTAGACATTGAATTAAGTGATGAATCAGTTTTTTTAAAGGGAGATCATAAGAATGTATCCATTGCGGCTGATTTATCTTATAAAAATTGTGAACAAGGAGATATAGATATCTATAATCCCCCTGTGATTGTTGGCTTTGGTCCATCAGGAATTTTCTCCGCTTTATTACTTTCAAGAAGAGGCTATAATCCTATTGTTCTTGAAAGAGGATTGGATGTATCTAAAAGAACAAAAGAGTGGAATGATTTTCTGAATAACAGAGAATTTACAGAACACAGTTCGATATTATTTGGAGAAGGTGGAGCTGGAACTTTTAGTGATGGTAAACTTACTACCTTAATCAATGATGTTCGTTGTCGTTTTATTTTAGAAGAACTTGTAAAAGCGGGAGCTCATCCTGAAATAATGCATGTGAATAAACCACACATTGGAACGGATGAACTGAAGAAGATTATAAAAAAAATACGAGAAGAGATCATCAGAAATGGTGGTATTGTTCGATTTAATTCTAAGGTTACCGATTTGATTATTGAAGATAATAAATTAATTGGACTCATTGTGAATGACTCAGAAAGAATTCCTACGGAAATCTGTCTTTTAGGAATTGGACATTCAGCGAGAGACACTTTTAAAAAACTAGTAGAAAAAAATGTGTCAATTATAGCGAAAGCTTTTAGTATTGGTGTAAGGATTGAACATTTACAAGAAAATATTAACAAAGCACAATATGGAGAATTCTATAAACATCCAGCTTTAGGACCAGCTGATTATAAACTAAGTTATCATTCAAAGAATGGAAGATCCGCTTATACCTTCTGTATGTGTCCTGGTGGTTACGTTGTGAACGCTAGTAGTGAAGATGGGCAGGTTTGTACGAATGGAATGAGTTTCTCTAAACGTGATGGCGTAAACGCAAACTCAGCTATTCTTGTTAATGTAGGACCAGAAGACTTTGGCTCTACAGATCCATTGGCAGGAGTGGAATTTCAAAGAAAGATAGAAAGATTAGCCTATCAACTAGCAGGTGAAAACTATAATCTTCCAGCACAATTACTAGGAGATTTTCTAAGCAACGCACCTTCTAAAAAAGTTACTCAAGTTATTCCTACAATCAAACCTGGATATGCATTTGTGGAAATGAAAAAATATCTTCCTAAATATGTAACGGAAACCTTAAAAGAAGCTATTTTTTACTTTGAAAGAAAAATCAAAGGTTTCGCATCTCCAGATGCTTTGATAACAGGACCAGAAACAAGATCTTCATCACCGATTAGAATTCTAAGAAATGAGTTTCATGAATCAAATATCTTAGGACTATATCCTATGGGTGAAGGGGCTGGTTATGCTGGTGGTATTATGTCTTCAGCAGTAGATGGAATGAAAACAGCAGAAATGATTATCAAGAAATACATTTTTTAAGGAGTATTTATGGAAACAATTAAATTTAAGCAACGTCTTACAGAATCAGATTATTCAGACTTATTAGTATTTACAGTATTTGAAAAGAAAAAATTCAATAAAATATTTCTTTTGTTTATTACACCCGCTTTAGGTATACTGTTCTTATTATTCTTTCTTATTATTGAGGAAGCAGATGCCTTTTCAATTGGTATCTCAATCTTTTTGATTGTATTTGGACCATTCTTTAGATTCTTTTATGCTTCAATTGGTAAAAAAACATATCGAAAATCACCACTACTTCAAGTTGAAAGTGAAATTGTATTTTTAGAAGATAAAATTGAAGCTTTTTCAGAAAGAGGAAGCTCAAAGTATTTCTTTTCAGAAGTTACAAGCGTTTATGAAACAAAGAAATTCTTTATTCTATATATAGGGATGGCACATTTCATTGGAATCAATAAACAAAGTGTTGGCGAAACACTTTCCTTACAAATCCAAAGCATTCTAAAAAGCCAAATGAAAAAATTATATATCGATAGAACTTGATGATAATTTGTCGATTAAACCTCTAAAATAAAGGGTTTTAAGCACATAGCAATTAAGAAATATAATTATTTGATATAATATATTAGAAAAAGGAAGTGTTACTATGGATAAAATATATGATTTAATAATAATAGGCGCAGGACCAGCAGGTCTTACAGCTTCTATATATGCGAAAAGAGCAATGCTAGATTTTGCGTTTTTAGAAAAATGGATACCAGGAGGAGAAATCGCTAATACTTATGAAGTAGAAAACTATCCTGGAATCAATTATATTTCTGGAGCCGATTTAGCGGATAAAATGATTGATCATACAAAGGACTTGGGAATTAAGATAAGTTTAGAAGAAGTATTAGAAGTAGACTTTAAAAACATTATTAAAACGATAGTTACAAACTACAATACCTACCATGCAAAAACAGTAGTGATCTCTACAGGAGCTTCTTCAAAGAAACTAGGGATTGACAGTGAAGAAGCATTAAAAGGAAGAGGTATTTCTTATTGCGCACTTTGCGATGGGGCTTTATTTAAGAATAAAACTGTAGCTGTTGTTGGTGGAGGAGACGTTGCCGTTGAAGATGCAATTTACCTTTCGCGTGTTGCTAAAAAAGTTTATCTTATACATAGAAGAGATACATTAAGAGCAGCGAAACGTTATCAAGAAAAAATGTTAAGTATTGAAAATGTAGAAGTCCTTTGGAATTCTGAAGTAACTCAATTTAATGGAAAAGATTTTTTGCAATCTATAGATATAATGAATAGAGAAACAAAAGAAACAAAAAATATTGAATTAGAGGGTGTTTTCGTAGCTGTAGGAATGGAACCGAATGTTAGCTTTTTGAAAGACGAAATTAAAACATCTGATGGTGGTTGGATTATTACAGATGACTATTTAGAAACATCTGCAAAAGGTGTATTTGCAGCCGGTGATGTTCGAGACAGATCTTTAAGACAAATTGTAACTTCAGTAAGTGATGGAGCAATGGCTGTCAGTATGGCACAGCGATATTTATAAAGACTTATTAGCAAGATTTTATTATCTTGCTTTTTTTTTGAAGTAAAACAAGACATTTGTGATATAATTGTCTATAAAATTACGAGGTGAAATATGAAAATAACTGATATTGTATATGAGAACGTAGAAAAAGTTAGAGTAATGGAAAGATTCGATATGATGACGATGCCTAAAAGAGCAAAATGGTATCTTCAACTTCTCGCTTGGTTCTTAGCAATACCTGAAACTTTTCAAGTTCATTCAAAAATTAGAAAACATAATGTGAAAGGATTAAAAGGTCCTTTTATTCTTTTATGTAATCATAATAGCTTTCTAGACTTTAAAGTAGCGACGAGAGCTGTTTTTCCAAAGAAATCAACCTATATAGTAGCTGTGGATGGTTTCATTAACAGAGAGGATTTAATGCGCAATGTAGGATGCTTCATGAAACGTAAGTTTGTGAGTGATATTGTGCTTGTAAGACAAATTAAACACAGTTTAGAAGAAAACCAAACTGTTTGTCAAATTTATCCTGAAGCTAGATATTCTTTAGTAGGGACAAACTCAATGTTGCCAGATAGTTTAGGTAAACTTGTGAAACTTATGAAATATCCTGTAGTAACTCTAATAGGTCATGGACATCACTTAAGACAACCTTTTTGGAATTTGAAAAAAAGAAAAGTGAGAACCTCAGCGGATATGACACAAATTGTTACACAAGAAGAAATTAAATCAATAAGTATAGATGAAATCAATAAAAAAATTAAAGATCAATTTCAATATGATGATTATCAATATCAACTTGATAATAATATTTTGATTAAAGAAAAGTTTAGAGCAGAAAACTTGCATAAACCTTTATATGTTTGTCCACACTGTAAAAAAGAATTTACGATGACTAGTAAAGATAACAAATTATGGTGCATAAGTTGCAATGAAACTTATGAAATGGATGAATTAGGAAGATTAACAAATAGTAAAGGTAATACGATATTTAGTCATATACCTGATTGGTTTGAATGGCAAAGAGCGCTAGTAAATAAAGAAATCCAAGATGGATTATACAATGTTGATATAGAAGTAGATATTGATATGTTACCAAATAGTAGTGGATATTATCGTATCGGGAGAGGTAGATTAATACACAATTCTGAAGGTTACCAATTAATCGCTGAAAACCTTGATATAAAGAAACCAGTAATATCTAGTTTTGGTGCACATATAGAATATGATTATTTTGGTAGAGGAGATGGAATTAGTTTTTCAACTAATGAAGATACCTATTACATTTATCCAGTTGATCAAAGTTATTCAGTAACAAAATTTCATTTTGCAACAGAAGAATTATATAAACTTCAACAAAATTAAAAGAATTACCAATAAAAACAATAAGTCCTCCGTATAATATGTGAAAGCAAATTTATTAGGAGGATTTTAAAATGAAAAAATTAATCGCAGCATTATTTGTATTAGGACTTACTTTTGGTTTTGTAGCTTGTAATGAAGCAGTGGGAACCACTACAAACTTAGAAAGTGTAGTTGCATTAGAAGAAGACAATCAAGTCTTTGCAGTAGAAGCTGTATCAGCAGTTAGCTTACTAGACTTTTCAAGTGTAAGCACACTGAATTATGTTCCGCTAGCAAAAACAACTGAAGAAGTAGTTGTTGGCGATGAAGTTGTCACTGAAGAAATAGATGAATTAGACAGATATTTAGAAATGATGGATACATATCTTGGAGAAAATGACACATTAGCAGTTGAAGTATTGGTGTCAGATAGAGAAGCTTATGAATTCTTAGTTTCATTTACAACTGTAAATATTTCAGGTGATGAAGTAGTATATTTCTTATACTATAACGAAACTTTCTATGAAGAAGTAATTATAGATGACCCAGTTACAACAGAAGAACCTGTAACAACAGAGGAACCTGTAACAACAGAAGAACCTGTTACAACAGAAGAACCTGTAACAACAGAGGAACCTGTAACAACAGAAGAACCTGTAACAACAGAAGAACCAGCAACAACAGAAGAACCTACAACAACAACTCCATTAGCACTACAAACAAAAAACTTCAATTTTGAAGACGAAGACGATGAATTTGTTCAATATTCAATTGAAGGAATACTTGTATTTGGTGAACTAGAATATGCTTTAGAAGGTAAAAAAGTAGTTCATGATTCAGGTATTGAAAATACAATTCTTAGAGCTTGGGTAGATCAAGATAACTTTGTTAAAGTATCTTATAAAACAGATGCTGAAGATGGAAACACTAAATTCTTCTATGAAGTAAAAGAAGATGGTGTAATCATAACAAAATCTAGAGTTCAAGTTATAGAACAAGATGGAGCAAAAGTAGTTCATTTAGACTTTCAAGATGAAACTCAAAAAGCAAAATATATATTTACAGTAATTGAAGAAGAAGGCGTTACACTTATTCATGTAAAATATGATATTAAAACTTTTGATGGAGAACCTAAAGAATCTGGGAACATCCATATCGTAGTATCAGTAGATTCTGAAACTGGTGATTTAATCTATACTTACAAAATTCTTGCCAAAGCTGGACAAGGAAACGGAAACAAGTATACATGTGAAATTGAAAAAAATCATCAAAAAGGAAATAGTGGAACAAACGCAAACACAGATAATACAAATGGAAATAACGGAAATATTTAATTAGTTCGCATATATAAAAACACTCATTAATCAATGGGTGTTTTTTTTAGAGTATTTTTAAAAAGTTATGTTATTATGATGTATATATGGTAAAATTTATAGAGATAGATACAGTTTATATAATGTATATATCTTATAACAAATAAAGGAGAAAGCGTATGCCGTCATTTGATCTCAATTTTTTTGCGATAATGATACTAGTATCTTTACTAGCAATTATATATTTAATAAAAGATACAGTTAATATTAAAAGTCGTTTATTTAGAATGATGATTTTTACAACGATCCTTATGAATGTCATCGAAATCCTCAGTTGGGTATTTGAAGGACAAACTGGAGAATTCAACTGGTATATGAATTTCACATTCAATTTCCTTTTTACAGCTTTAGGACCTGTTGTAGTTGGATTATGGGCTTGTTATATTGATTACCATACTTTTAAAGACTACGAACGACTACTTAAAAAATGGTATTATTTTTTACCCGCTGTAATCATGGTTTTATTATCATTTGTTAATATTTTTTATCCAATACTGTTTACAATCAGTGGTACTAATGAATATACGAGATTACCTTTGATTTGGATTTCAATCCCTATGACTGTAGTTGTATATATTTATCTATTGATTCTAGTAATGAAAGCGAAGAAAGCGGATAATAAAAAAGTCGTTATTGGAGTACTTCTATTTTTATCTTTTCCAATAGTCGCAGCTGTTTTTCAAATGCTGTTTTTTGGGAAAACATATATTTGGCCAAGTACAGCTATCGCGATACTTATTTCTTATTTAATATTTGAAACAACTTCAAATTCTAAGGATTATCTTACAGGTATTTTTAATCGTGAGAGAGCTGATGAAACGATTGATAGATATTTACTGAAAGCAAAAAAGTTCTCTGTAATAATGTTAGATATCAATAACTTTAAAAAAATTAATGATACGAAGGGACACCACTTTGGTGATCAAGTATTAGTAGAAATTGCATCAATTATATCATCTGTATTCCACGGGAATGCAACAGTTTGTCGCTATGGCGGGGATGAATTTATTATTGTATCTGAAACGTATGATAATAAAGTTCTTCTTCAAAAAAAAGCAGAAATATTTGAAGCAGTGAAAAATACAAAACTGACAGAAATTAGTGATATAAAGCTTTCTTGTGGAATTTGTATTTGTGATAGTACTAAAGATTGTACGATAGATCAAGTTATTATTATGGCTGACATTGATATGTATCGAGATAAGGAATTAACAAAAAAAGAGAAGTAATGTAAGGTTAACTTATGAATAAGAAAACAATCGTAATCACTGGAGTTACTTCTGGTATAGGTTATGAAACTGCAAAAAAACTTTTTCTTGAAGGGCATCACTTGGTTTTTGGAAACCGAAACCAAGAAAAAGCTATAAAAGTAAAGAATGAATTCTTAAGTTTAAAAGATGGAAAAATCGATTTGTTAGAAATTGATTTATCCTCTTTTTCTTCAATTGAACGTTTTGCATATAAAGTTATTGCTAGTTATGAAAAAATCGATGTGTTAATAAATAATGCGGGTGTGTTTTCTAGAAAAAAAGCATATACTTTAGAAGGCTTTGAACTAGCAAAGGGTGTAAATCATATAGGAACTTATTATTTAACTGAGTTACTGCTGCCAACACTACTTAAAACTGCTAAAGCTAAGGTGATAATGGTTTCAAGTGTAGGTTGTTATTTAGGTAGAATTAGAAAATGGAAAGACTTCTTTAACAGAAAATCACTAAATTTTACTGACTACTTTGATTCAAAATTGGCCAACCTTTTCTATGCAAATTCTTTATCGAAAAAGTATCCTGAACTAATCATTAAGGCTGCGGATCCTGGAATTGCTTACTCTAGGATTTGGAAATGGAAAACAAGAGTAGGTGAATCATTAGATAATCTATATAAGAGAATAACAATTAGCTCAGAAGAAGCTTCTAGAGTTGTTGTGCAATTAGCCTCAAGTAATATCTTTGATAAAAATCCTAATCTTTTATTCAAGTTCAACAAAGCAGTCAAATTACCTAGAAGATTAAAGAAGAAAAGCTTAGAGAAAGTTGTTATGGATTTAACCAAAGAAGTAGTAGATAATGCTACAAGAAAAAAATAGAAAAATCTCTGGTAAAAATATTACATTTTGTAGTATAATATATATTGCTATGCCGGCGTGGTGAAATGGTAGACACGATGGATTCAAAATCCATTGCTTGCAAGAGCGTGTCGGTTCAAGTCCGACCGCCGGTACCATCTTGATTATACCAAGTTTATTCCTATATGAAAACAGCTCTAAATCTAGCGATTTGGCCGTTTTTAAGGGGTAGACTTTTTTCTTTTGTTTGAGTAAAACACAAGAAATCTTATTAATTTTATGTGATTTTTACTCTTTTTTCAATACATTTATGGGGTGTATATGCCTTAGACCGTGGGGCGGACTTGAACTTTTTTTGAGGGTAGCCGTTGATGGGATTTGAATTTGTAAACTACAATAATCTATGATAAAATAAGAATGTAAAAAAGGGAGGTGGTTATTATGAAGGCTTTCTTAGAAGCTTTAATGATAATCTATCGGACCCCTTTTGGTTAAATCCAAGGGGACCTTCCTTTTACCCAAGAAGAATAGCGGAGTCAATCAATTGACTCCGCTTTTAGTATATTCTGATTTGGCTAGTTGTTTCATGTTCAGTCTTTCTGATTAAGTATTCAGTCTTCAATGGTTCAGTTGAATAAATTGGTATTTTATTAGAAGGATCAATTACAATATCAAATGTTATTTTTTCTCTTGAATGTATAATTGATCTATTGAATATAGCTTTAAATGGAAAATCCTCTATATTTGTTATCGGTTTTTTATAAGGTTTAAGTAACTTTTTGTAGTGGATTAATATATTATCTATATTATAAGTCGTTAGTAGAAGATTTCGTATTCTAGCTAACTCCAAGCTAAATGAGTATTGATTGTTTACTAACTCTCTTTTTATACTGATTCCATGTTCGTCTTCAACATCCTCAAATTGGTTTAATTTGAAGTTTATCGCCTTTAGCTTTTCCTGTGTTTGATTTAGTTCATTGTTGAGGTTAATTATAGCAGGATGAGATAATAAAGCCTTACGAAGCGTATTTAAGAATGATTTTTTATCTTTAAGTATAACGTTTATATGTTCTAGTAGAATTTTATCAAAGACATCTGCGAAAATCCTATCATTCGAACAAACTATTTTTTCTCTATTCTGAGAACAAATAAGTATTCGTTTAGCATACTTTGTATTGATGTTATTAACTTTGAAGTGGTATGCTTTTTCACACGTTCCACATTGGATTGGTATGGTTTTTAAACAGTGGTTATAATAGTATATGCATACAAAGATGAAAGGAAAAATAACCATGCCAAG
>JAEIOE010000103.1 GCA_016342455.1 Mycoplasmatota bacterium
AGTTTTTTATAACTATTTAGCCATAAATTACTCTTTTAATATATTATCTTGTGTTTGTAACTGCAAAAGTCAAGAAAAAATAGCTAATCAAAAAAGAGCCCTAGGCTCTTTCGTTGAAAAACTTGTTTTTCATTTTTTTATTCTGTTATACTTGAATTCATAATTTGTTGATCTTTTAGTAATAATCTGTGCTCATACCATTTATTTCTTTCTAAGAAGAAAATAACTAATACTTCTAGAACTAATACAACGACTTCCATTCCTATTTCTACACCGAAGTAAACATTAAGCATTTTGGAAATGTGTAATTCAAAAGGTCCGAAGATCGTTATTAGCATGCTTTGTAGATAGAAAGTAAAATATGAGAAAAATACATAATTTATAATTGAAAAAGCAAAGAACGATAACTCGGTAAACTTATAAGTTTTGTGTTGTAGAACTAAAACGAAAGCGATAAAGAATCCTAATATTCCACTAAAGAATGAAAAAGATGCATATAATCTTATTGTTCCGTCTAAACCAGGATGCGATGCTAAGTTTTCTAACACCATGTAATATCCAAACTGAGATAGAATAGTCAATACACTAAAAATTACAATTAATGTTGTCTTTCTATAGAATATTAATATTATTACATAGAATGGAATTGTTAGGAACAGTTCTAGTATTGGTGGGTAACCACCTATAATCTTACTTAAAACAATATTTGCGAGACCCGTAATTCCTACAATGGCCATCAAAATATCTCTTTTTTTCATTTTATCACCTATATCTATAATTTTTGTAATTATATTGTAACATATTTCATATAGATTGAATATGTTTTTTTCAAGATTATTTTGTTGACATAAAGCATAAAAAATGCAATAATTTTAAATATATTTATGGAGAAAATGAGAGGTATACTATGAAAAAATTATTTGTTTTATTATCAGTAGTTATAGCTTCATTTACTTTTGTTTCATGTGATTTTTTGAATTCTACTACGGTTTTAGATACTACTGATAGGAATACAACAACTGCTGGAACGACAGAAATGACAACAACTGAGATTATTACAACAGCAAATGTTTCAACGACACAAGTAATTACTTTGCAAACAACGACAACTGAAGCAACGACAACTGAAACCACTACAATCGAATCAACTACAACTCAAACGACTACTTTGGAACCAGTTACTACACAGACAACAGAAACCCCATTGTATTTATTTAAACCAACTGGTTATTCTTTATTACAAGATGAACTTGATTATGTAGGGATTCCATCTATTGGTAGTCCTAAAGTATTAGTATTCGCCGTGGATTTTAGTGATTATACAAGCGCTGAATATGGTTTACCTATTTCTGATATAGAAACGGTATTTAACGGTGAGAAAGGCGATATGGAATTTGAGTCTTTAAATAGTTTTTATTTAGAGAGTTCTTATGGGAAATTAGACTTAACAGCTGATGTATATGGATATTATCGTGCTAGTCAGTCTGCCGAGTATTACGAAGATGAGTTTACAAAACTTTGGGCTACGAATCCTATAACTGGTGAATATCTCTATGATGATGACGAAGTCACTTATCCAGAATCGGATTTGATATATGAAATTTTAGATTATTATGATGGCGAAATAGATTATTCAGATTACGATTACAATAATGACGGTTTTATTGATGGAATATATATTGTTTATACACATCCCGTAAGCTATTCATTTGGCTCAGATTTATGGTGGGCTTATCAAGATATATATGTTTACGAAGGTGACCTTTTTGATGGAGTTGAACCACTATATTTTTGTTGGAGTGGAACAGAATTCATGACAGAAGATGATCCGCTAAATGCAAGAACGATTATTCACGAATCAGGACATATGATGGGCCTAGATGATTATTATGATTATGATAATTCAGATAACTATAACGAAGGTGGATTAGCTGGAGCTGATATGATGGACAGTGCTTATGGAGATCACGGAGCCTTCTCTAAATTGTTATTAGGTTGGATTACACCAATTGTAGTAGAAGGCAACATAACAATTGATATTTTACCGTTTGTAAATAACGGAGATGTTATCTTGGTTATAGATGAATGGAACGATACGATATTTGATGAGTATTTCCTTATTACGCTCTATACCCCAACAGGTTTATATGAAGAAGATGCCTTTGTCTACTTTACATTATCAGGAGTGATGATTTATCATGTTAGTGCAGAAATCGGTAATGGCTTCATTGAGGATTCGGCTTATTGGACTATTTTTAATAATAATAATACAGATACACAAAATAAAGTAGTTAAGTATTTAGAAGCAGATAATGATCATTCTGTAGAGAATACAGAATACACTGAAAACAGTGATTTATTCCAAGAAGGGGATATATTTGGTGATGGTGTCTACTCAAATTACCAATGGTATGATGGAACTGATGTTGGCTTTGATATCAAAATTGATTTAGTGTCATTAACAACCGCAGAAATAACTATTATATTTGAATAATATAAAAAGGGGCTGTAAAGAAACAGTCTTAGAAAGAAAAAAAGATAAAACAAAAACCAGACTCAAATGAGGCTGGTTTTTTGGTATAATTAAGGTATGACAAAAC
>JAEIOE010000104.1 GCA_016342455.1 Mycoplasmatota bacterium
AGGTTTTTTTATTATAATATAAAACGACTGATTTCTTTTATAAGAAATCAGCCATAAGATATTATTCTGAAGATTCTCTTTTAGGTCTCAAATAATCCGGGAGGTTATTTGACCATGGCAATAGAGCGTCCAAATCGTCATAGTTTACTAAATCTATGTTTGGAAGCTTTTCAAACAAATATGTTAGATAATTAAAGGCTATTAACCCATTGGCTTTTGCTGTTTCAATTATACTGAAAACAATGCCACTTGCTGTTGCACCTTTTGGTGATTTAGAAAACAAAAAGTTCTTCCTAGCCAAAACAAACGGTTTTATACGCTGTTCACAACGATTGTTGTGGCAACTTAAACGACCATCATTTAGAAAGTTTACAAGCTGATCCCATTGGTTTAATGAGTAAGTAATCGCCTTTCCAAGTAAGCTCTTTGGAAGTGTTCTTTCTTTCTCAGTTAATAACCATTCGTGGAAGTTATCTAAAAGAGGTTTCGTTTTTTCTAAGCGCTTTAGATACCTTTCATCACAACTTAATTCTTGGAAATCTTCTTCTAAATTAAAGATTGCTGAAAGATATTTTAATGCTTCGTTCACTTTTGATTTTGCTAAATTCGCTTCTTTTGGTAGGCCTTTAAGTGCATCAGTGTATTTTCTTTGACAGTGTGCAAGACAACCAAGACGAACTACATTATCAACTTTGTTATAACCTTTGAATCCATCTGTTTGCAAATAGCCATGAAAATTAGGTAAAAAGTTCTTAGCATGATTACCTGATCTAGATTTCTGATAATCATAAAGGAATATTTGATGATTACCTTTTGCAGCAGAAGCATATAACCACATATAGTTGTTCTTGTTGTCTTTCTCATCCAAAACATTTAATACTGTTTCATCAGCTTGTATGATGTCTTCTTGTAAAAGATGAAAATGTAATCTATCAAATAATGGTTTCAGATACATCTCTGAACCTTTAATGATCCATGAAGCCATGTTTTGTCTTGAGATATCTATTCCAAGTTCTTCGAAAGATTTTTCCTGGCGATATAAAGGCATCATCTTGTTATACTTCATATCCATGAGTATAGCTAGTAATGAAGGACTTAATAGAGAACCTGGTAATACTGGTTTTGGTATTTGAGCACTTATGATAGTACCTTCAGTACCATTCATATCACAGTTTCTACAAGCACAAACTTCTTTCTTATGATGGATTATTTTTAGAGTTGCAGGGACATATTTAAATTCTTTTCTGACTTCATATTTCATGTGATGAAGTTCAGATGAGCATTTAGGACAAACTTTTTCAACATCTGATAGGTCATAGATAACTTCTTCGACCTCAAGATCTGTATAAGTTTTCCTACTTTTACTTTGACCTTTACGTCTCTTAGAAGTGATTTTTTCTAAGTCAGGTTCAACAGATTGCTTAGCTGATTCTTTTTCAGCTTCGTTGAATAATGAGATTTGACCATCAATCACTTTATCTCTGGAAGGACCAAATTTTTGTTGAGTAAGCAAACGAATACGTTCCTCATATTCTTTGATTTTTGCATCTTGTTCTTCAAGTTTGTGTTTTAAAACATGATTTTCAGTTTCTAAAGTTTCAATTTTTTCATGAAACAACAGGATATTATCATCCTCTTCTAATCTAGTGTTTTCAATAGTTTTCATACTAACATTATACCATTTTTGAAGACACAAAAAAAGAGTAAACCCTAGAAAAAAAGAACTTTCTAGGATTAAATAATTTGTCTTTCAAGTACAGGTCTATGAGCCTTCTCTTGTAGTGATAAACCATCTAGTAACCACCTTAGAGATTGTTCGCTAACTGCTATGTGTGTATCATCCTTAGACTCTGGCCATTTGAATTTATCTTTTTCGAGTCTAAGATAATGTAGCCAAAATCCTGTAGTAGACCATTCAAGTATTTTTATCTTGTCACGATTTCTATTACAGAAGACGTATAAGTTTCTAGAAAAGGGATCAAGCTTAAATCGTTCCTGGACAATTACAGCAAGGCCAGTGATACTCTTTCTAAGATCAGTACTTCCCATTGCGAGGTAAACTTGATCTATACGATACTCATTAAACATATTTCACCAGCACTTGTACAATTTTTTCAAAAGATTCCATACATGAATTTGACGGAACATCGACAATTGCTTTACCAATAGAAACAGAAAGTTGACTTGTTATAGCTTTGTTTTGCTTCTTATCAGGAATTACAGTTGCCCATTTGGTTTCGGTTTGCTCAGATTCTTTTTTCTCTTTGTTAAAACGTCCAATCCAATAAGCAAGAGTATTAAAATTAATATTATTTTCATCGCACCATTTTCTTCGTGAAAATCCACTGGCTCTTTGACTCTCAACTCGACTACGCCACAGTTCGCGATTAGCATTCTTACTCATAAAAAAATCACCTCACTATTCATATCTGAGATGATTATATCAAGTTATGTTTTAAGTAAATATGTGTGCTGGAATTGGCGCTTAC
>JAEIOE010000019.1 GCA_016342455.1 Mycoplasmatota bacterium
TTTAGATCTCGTCGTATTAATGTTGTAAAGTTGTTGTGCATTATCTATCTATAAGTAATCAACTATAAAACTCGGGTGAGAGCAATATTTAAAAAAGAAAATATTTATGTAATTCAATATTTAAAGAAATAAATTAAGTAAAGAATCTGTTATAATAGAGTTATAGAATTAGAAAATAAGGTGAATGTCATGATACTAAAATCAGTAAATTTTATAGGCTCAGCCGTAGCTGAAGACCAATTTCCAAGAGACGGTCGCCCTCAGATTGTATTTTCGGGACGCTCAAATGTGGGTAAATCAACCTTCATTAATGCTTTGCTTTCTAGAAAGAAAATAGCGAGAGTTTCTCAAACTCCTGGTAAAACGAGATTAGTGAACTTCTTTTCAATTAACGAAGAATTCTACTTTGTGGATATCCCTGGATATGGCTATGCTTCAGTATCTAAGAAGATGATAAGAGAATTCAAATACATGATTGAAACCTATCTAAGACAACCTGAGATATCGTTAACTGTACTTCTTTTAGATATTAGAAGAATTCCGAATGATGATGATATTCTGATGTATGAATACTACAAAGCAATGAAGAGTGAAGTATTAATCGTATTAACAAAATCTGATAAATTATCGAATAACCAAAAATTTAATCAAGTCAAAAAAATAAAAGCAAAATTAAATCCGAGACCAATTGATAAGTTTATTACTTTTTCAGCAATAAACTTAGAAAACAAAGATGTGATATGGAATATTATTGAAGAAAATGTTTTGAGGTTTAAAGATGAACAAGCTCTATGATTCTATCGCTAGGCAATATGATCAATTAGTGAAAGACGATATTGAAAATCAAACCTTCCCCTTCGCTGCTTATGGAGATATCCAAGACATGATTGCTAGTTATGTTTTCGATAATCAAGAACCAAGAAAAGCTAGAATACTAGACTTAGGTATTGGTACAGCTTCTTTATATGAAAAAATAATGCCGCAAAAATATAGCTTAACAGGAATTGACAGTTCTACTAAAATGCTAGAATTAGCGAAGTTAAGACTTCCAGATGCAATTCTTTATGACTATGATTTACAAAATGGCTTGCCTGAAGAGATAAAGGGAGAGAAGTATGATTTTATTATCATCAATTATGTTTTCTTGCATTTTGACCAAAACTATGTGATTAATATGATCAATCAACTAGGTAGTTACTTAGCGCCTACGGGTAAGATATTAATCGGTGATATTCTATTTTGTGACTACGGAAGCCAAAAGCTTTATTTTGAAAATCATCCTGAAAATAACGGTTATAATTACTTCTATCATAGCTTCGAAGATATCGCTGCGAAGACAGACGATATCTATGATGTTAGTTTTATGGAAATAAATGAATATTCAGGGCTTTTGATAATTGAGAAATATTATGAAAGTTCTTTACATTTCGAAGAAACTTTGGTAAAATACAAATCAAATACAGAGAAGTGGAAGAGTAGTCAATCTAGGAAAAAAGAGAGTAAACGGTAGCTGCGAGTTTATCTCCGAAATTGATGAAGGTAGCCATGGAGTTGTTCTAATGAAACGAAGTAGTTAGAAACGTTGCTCGCGTTAAGAGAATTGAGTGCTAGCAGTTTGCTAGAACAAAGGTGGTACCGCGATTATTCGTCCTTTTAATTAAGGACGATTTTTATTTGGAAGGAGCGCATGATGAATAAATCTTATATACAATACATAAGAGAGATGGTCGGAGATAAAATGATCATGTTAAATGCTACAGCAGTGGTCATTGTCAATGAAGCCAATCAAGTATTGCTTCAAAAGCGTTCTGACAATTTGATGTGGGGCTTACCTGGTGGCTTATTAGAAATGGATGAATCCATCACTGAGGGAGCTATTAGAGAAGTAAAGGAAGAAACAAACTTAGATATCGAAATCGAGAAGTTTATCGGAGTCTTTATCAATCCAATGATGGTTTGGCGAATATCAGATAAGGCGAAAGTCTTCGCCTATGGATTTTTAGGACGAGTCGTCTCTGGGGACTTACGAATCAACGATGATGAAAGTTTAGAATTTAGATATTTTGATGAAGACAAATTACCAAAGATTCACTCTGCGGATAATTATGATATTATAAAGGCATATTATGCCAATAGATTTAACTTAGTAGAAGGGAATGATTTTAATGGAAATGGATAAAAAATATAATCACTTAGAAGTAGAGAGTGGAAAATACGATTTTTGGTTGGAAAATAAGTTGTTCGCAAGCGGCGATTTATCGAAAAAACCTTTTACAATTGTAATCCCACCACCAAATGTAACTGGAAAATTACATTTAGGACATACATGGGATAACACCTTACAAGATTTAATTATACGTAGAAAGAAAATGCAAGGCTATGATACCTTGTATTTACCTGGTATGGACCATGCAGGTATTGCGACTCAAGCAAAAGTGGATGCGAAACTTCGCGAACAAGGAATTAGTCGCTATGATTTAGGTAGAGAAGAATACTTAAAAGTAGCCTGGGAATGGAAAACTGAATACGCAAAAACAATTAGAGCACAATGGAGAAGTATGGGCTTAGCCCTAGACTACGATAAAGAACGTTTCACATTGGATGACGGCTTATCAAAAGCTGTCAATAAAGTGTTTATCGATTTTTATAATAAAGGCTATATCTACCGTGGTAAAAGAATTATCAACTGGGACATTCAAGCAAAAACAGCTTTATCCAATATTGAAATAGATCATCAAGATGTAAAAGGCGCACTGTATTACTATACTTATCCTTTCGTTGATGGAGTTGGTGGATTAACAGTAGCGACTACTCGTCCTGAAACGATGTTTGCAGATACAGCTATTATGGTAAACCCAAAAGATGAAAGATTCTTAGATATCCATGGGAAAGAATTATATATACCAACAACGAAAACAAAAATTAAAGTAATTACAGATAGATACGTTGACCAAGAATTTGGTACTGGAATTGTTAAAGTAACACCAGCACATGATCCAAATGACTTTATGGTTGGAAAGCGTCATAATTTGGAAATGCCTCTTTGTATGAATGAAGATGGAACTATGAATGAATTAGCTGGTAAATATAAGGGCCTTGATCGCTTTGAATGTCGAAAACTTGTCATTAATGACTTAAAAGAATTAGGTTTACTTGTTAAAGTTGAACCAATTATTCATGCAGTTGGACATAGTGAGAGAACAAATGTTATCGTTGAACCAAGACTATCGGAACAATGGTTCGTTAAAATGGATGAGTTAGCGAAAAACACATTAGCTGAAAATATCGTTGAATTTGTACCTGATAGATTTAAGAAAACATTCGTAAACTGGATGGAAGGAATAGAAGACTGGTGTATTAGCCGTCAGTTATGGTGGGGACACCGTATACCTGTTTGGTATCGCGGTGAAGAAATTTATTGTGGTCTAGAGGAACCTAAGGGGGATGGCTGGTCACAAGATGAAGATGTATTAGATACATGGTTCTCATCTGCTTTATGGCCATTTAGTACTTTAGGGTGGCCAGAGTCTATGGCAGATTTTGAAAGATATTATCCAAATGATGTTATGGTAACTGGTTATGATATTATCTTTTTCTGGGTTGCGAGAATGATATTCCAAGGAATTGAATTCACTGGAGAATCACCATTTAAATACTGTTACATTCATGGCTTAATTAGAGACCCAGAAGGTAGAAAAATGTCGAAATCACTAGGCAATGGAGTGGATCCAATCGATGTGATTCAAGAATACGGTGCTGATTCCTTACGTTACTTTATCACAACCAATTCAAGTCCAGGACAAGACCTGAGATATGATGAAGAAAAAGTTGTTTCTAGTTGGAATTATATTAATAAAATATGGAATATAAGTCGTTATGTTATAATGAATACAGAAGGCTTAAACGCCAAAGACATCGTCTTAAAACCAGAAGAAATGGAATTTCCTGAAAAATGGATTCTTTCTAAACTAAATGAAATGCTAGACCAAGCAAATTATTACTTTGAAAAATTTGAATTTGGTGAAGCGGCAAAATTAGTTTATAACTTCACATGGCATGATTTTGCTTCTTGGTATATTGAAATGGCAAAACTATCTGAAACGAATCAAACTAAAGTAGTTTTGGTTTATGTATTAGATAAAATAATTAAGTTATTACACCCATTCATGCCATTTGTTACCGAAGAGATATTCCAAAAACTTCCAAATGAAGAAATATCAATTATGCTTTCAAGTTGGCCAGAGAACAATAATTTAGTATTTGATGAAGTAAATGATACTGATTGGTTCTTTGAATTAATCAGAAAAATTAGAACGATAAGAAATGACTATCAAGCACCTTGGTCAAAACCAATTGATATGTTAATTCAAACAGATGATAAAAATAAAGAGTTTCTATTAAATAACGAAAAGTATTTTAAAAAGTTTTTGAATCCAGATAAGTTTGTGATTTCAGAAACAATTAGTGATACAGATAACACAGTAGCTGTCATTCTAGCGAATGTACAAGCATATATTCCACTTGGTTCTTTAGTCAATATAGAAGAAGAAATCCAAAAAGTAACGGCTGAAATCCAAAGGTTAGAATCTGAAATTAGAAGGGGTACTGGAATGCTTTCAAACCAAAACTTCTTAAACAAAGCTCCTGCTGAAAAAATTGAGGATGAAAAACAAAAGCTTGCAGGCTACGAAAATAATTTGAAAGAAGCAAAAAATAGATTGGATGAATTAAAGGGTTAATATGTTCAGAGAATTTGAAGAAACTAAAAACTGGATAGAAAACATTAAGAAGTTCGGCTCAAGGTTAGATTTGAGCCGTATTTCTGCGTTCCTAAAGGAACTTGATAATCCTGAAAAAGCATATAAAACAATCCATGTAGCTGGAACGAACGGAAAAGGTTCGACTTCATCTTATCTTGCGAACATTTTAATGGATGCAGGATATAAGGTTGGATTGTATACTTCACCTTATATTGTAAAATTTAATGAAAGAATTGTGGTGAACAACCACTATATCACTGACCAAGAAATGGTAAAATATGCAAATGAAATACTCCCGATTTGGCAAAGAATGTTTGATGCTGGTGATACGGTAACGTTCTTTGAAGTGTTAACGATAATGTGTTTCTTATATTTTAAAGAGAAATCAGTAGACTTTGCAGTAATAGAGGTTGGTTTAGGTGGTACATTAGACGCGACGAATGTTATTGTTCCTGAAATATCGCTTATTACAAATATTTCTTATGACCATATGAATGTCTTAGGAGATACCTTAGAATCTATTGCTTTAAATAAACTAGGCATTGTAAAAGACAATGTACCTTTAGTTACAAGTGTTGAAAATGAGAAACTATGTCCCTTATTTAAAGAAATAACTGAAAAACATCATTCTGAGCTTCATTTTGTTGATTTTGAACAATTAAGAGATATTTCGCTTGATGAATCTACAAAATTCACTTACAGAGAAAAACAATATGAGGCAGGTCTTGTAGGATTGCATCAAGCAAAGAATGCAGCCCTAGCAGTAGATGCTATTCATTTGTTGAATGAACGCCTTAATCTTCATATTTCTGAGGAAAACATTAGAAATGGATTGCTAAATACAAAATGGCCCGGAAGATTTGAAATATTTAATCATAATATCATCTTAGATGGAGCACATAACATCGGTGGTATCGAAGCGTTAAGAAAAACGGTATGGAAACTATATCCAAACAAAAACATAAAATGTCTAGTAAGCATTATGCATGATAAAGAACATCAAAAAATAATTGAGGTGCTAGATAATTTCTGTGACGAGTTGTTCTTTACTGAATTCGAATATGCAAGAAGAGCCGATGCAAAAGACTTATTTGATGAATCACATCATCATAATAAGAAACTATATAAAGATCACAAACAAATCTTCTTAAGATTAGCAAAAAACTTAAGAGATGACGAGGTTCTTTTAGTAACTGGGTCGTTATACTTCATTTCAGAAATCAGAAAAATATTAATTTAATAAAGATAATCACCCTAAGAATTGTATTATTTTTTAGGGTGATAATTTTATGTATTTAATCAAAGATATGCCTTTGAATGAAAGACCAAGAGAACGGCTTATGCTATATGGTGCTAAAAGCCTAAGTACTTATGAATTGATAGCCATTATTTTCAGAATAGGGTATGGAAAACTATCCGCTATCGATCTAGCGAAAATGATTATCAATGAAACAGAAGACATCTCTGAATTACGTAATAAGACAGTGAATGAGTTATCAGCCATAAAAGGTGTTGGTAAGACAAAAGCAATCACCTTGTTAGCGGCTTTTGAACTGGGGGAAAGAGTATTAAAACCGAGAGCTGAATATAAACAGGTTTGTTCTCCACGAGATGTCTATGAACTCTTAAAATACGATTTAAAGGATTTAAAACAGGAAGTACTCATCGTATTATACTTGGATGTTAAAACGAACTTAATCGCAAAAAAACAGATATTTCAAGGGAGTTTGAATCAAAGTCTTATCCATCCAAGAGAAGTATTTAAGTACGCAGTTAAATATTCTGCTTATTCAATACTTTTAGTTCACAATCATCCCTCAGGTGATCCGGAACCATCAATACAAGATTTAGAAGTCACAAATCGTTTCAAAAAAATTGGAGAATTACTTCAAATACAATTATTGGACCACGTAATCATTGCAAATGATAAATACTTAAGTATCAAAGAATATCAACAGTAACTCGAGAAAATTTCTCGAGTTTTTAATATTTTTTATTTTTATTTTTAAATATATTAAAAAAAAGATATAAAGTAGTTGCAAAAACGCTTACACTTATGTTATACTGTTATCGAAAACGTTTTCGGTGGCATCTAAAACGATTTAGATAGGGGACTGATTTTATGTTTAAACATTATAGAACCAGTAAAAATAGCCTAATTCCTCATGAATTAATTGAGGTTTTTGCTGATTACTACCAATTAATACTTAAAGTAGACAAGAAAAAATCCTTCCAAAATATAATCGGTTTTGGTGGAGCATTTACTGAATCAGCTGCCTATACCTTAAGTAAAGTTAGTAAAGATCAAAGAAATGAAGTTATCGAATCTTATTATAATAAGGAAACAGGTTTAAACTATAACATTGGTAGAGTTCATATCAATAGTTGCGACTTTAGTTTAGGAAATTATACGTATATAAAAGATTTTGATGTTGAATTAGAAACTTTTAACATAGATAGAGAATTAACATATGTTATTCCATTAATAAAGGATGCAGAAAAAGTAGCTGGCAACAAAATAAGTTTGTTGGCATCTCCTTGGTCTCCACCCGCTTGGATGAAATCAAATAATGAAATGAACAACGGTGGATACTTGCTACCTAAATATTATGAAGTTTGGGCAAAGTA
This sequence comes from Mycoplasmatota bacterium, assembly GCA_016342455.1. GTDB lineage: Bacteria > Bacillota_I > Bacilli_A > Izemoplasmatales > Hujiaoplasmataceae > 4572-104. Next base: position 7,389 of record JAEIOE010000019.1, read on the forward strand.
TTACGTAAAGTTTATTGATGAATTTAAAAAACACGACCTAAGTATTGATTATGTATCTGTTCAAAATGAGCCAGCTGCAATACAAACTTGGGATTCTTGTATTTATTCAGCAGAAGAGGAAAGAGATTTTGTTAGAGATTATCTTGGCCCAATTCTACACGAGAAATACCCTGATATTAAAATAATTATTTGGGATCACAATCGAGATGAAATTGTGAAACGTGGAGATACTGTTTTAAAAGATGTAAAAGCAAGAGAGCATGTTTGGGGAACGGGACTTCACTGGTACTCAAAAGGACACTTTGAGAAATTAACTGAGTTACATGATTTACATCCAGATAAACATTTACTGTTTACAGAAGGCTGTATTGAAGGTGGCGTTCACTTGAATGATTGGACAACAGGCGAAAGATACGCTAGAAACATGATCGGTGATTTTAGAAATTACTGTGAAGGATACATTGATTGGAATATTACACTTGATGAAACAGGTGGGCCAAACCATGTAGGAAATTTATGTGACGCTCCTATTATTTCAGACACAATCGAACAAGAACTTATCTATAATAGTTCTTTTCACTATATTGGACATTTTTCAAGACATGTCTTAGCGGGTTCTAAAAGAATCGCTTCGGAATTAGATTCAGATAAGTTGCAACATGTTAGCTTTTTAACTGCTGATAACAAAATTGTATTAATCGTTTTAAATGAAACAGAGAACACTTATCAAGTCAAATTGGACTTAGATTCAAGTTATTTAGTTGAAATACCCGCAAGGAGTATTCAAACATTTATTGAAGGGGAATAATATTTATGAAAGAATACTACTTTAAAAACGAGGAATTTATCATTAAAAATTATCTTCATAAATCAGCTTTTTCAAATTTCTTACCAAGCTTAGCAGGTAAAAAGGGAATTCCTTTATGGACTTTTTACGTAAACAGAGGTCAAGGCATCAGTGGCTTTGGTTTACAAAATAAGAATCATCCTATCATGGAATTCACTCCAGCGAATAAGGCTTATGAATCTGTAGGACAATTTGGGTTTAGAACCTTTATCACAGCCAACGGTAAGTATTATGAACCATTTTTACCAACAAACAATGCTAATCACAGAATGTCTATACAACGTTCTTCATTTAGCATTGAAGAGGAAAACAAAGAATTAGGACTTTCTATCAAAATAAAATATTTTGGTTTACCTAACGAAAATATTGGGGCTCTAGTAAGAAGAGTGACCATACAAAACATAGGAAAGAAACCTTTAAACTTAGAAGTGCTTGATGGATTGACAGAAGTTATCCCATCAGGAGTTAGAAACAGCGCATTCAAAGAAATGTCAAACCTATTAAGTTCTTGGATGGATGTAGAAGAATTAGAAAACAATTATGCTTTCTATAATTTAAGATCTTCAACTGGTGATAGTTCTGAAGTGAAAGAAATCGAAAGTGGAAACTACTTGTTTGGAGTAGTGAATAACCAATTAGTCAAACCGATTGTCGATCAAGATTTGGTCTTTGGTTATGATAACTTAAAACGCACTGCAAATGTATTCATTGAAAAAGGCCTTAAAAAAATACAAGCATCAGAACAGGTTACGGTAAACAAACTAGCTTGTGGCTATATTCCTTATGCAAAGGAATTAGAAGTATCTGAAACATTAGAAATAGATATTCTTGTAGGTTTCGCACACAGTAAAGAAATCTTAAAAAGCTTTATAGAAAGAGCTACTACAAAATCATATATCAATTCAAAAGATCAAGAAGCAAAACAAGTAGTTGAAGAACTGGTTAATGATGTAACAACCGATACAGGGTCTCATATATTTAATGAATATGTGAAGCAAAGCTACTTAGACAATTTACTAAGAGGTGGCTATCCTTATAAAATAGGTAATTCAATATACCACTTATATTCTAGAAGACATGGAGATTTAGAAAGAGATTACAATTTCTTTAATCTCGCACCGGAGTTTTATTCACAGGGTGGAGGAAATTTTAGAGACGTTTGTCAGAACCGCAGAATGGATAGTTTTATCCATCGTGATGTTCAGTCTCATAATATCAAGCATTTTGCTTCACTAATCCAAATGGATGGATTTAATCCATTAACAGTAGACGGATTAAAATTTTCAATCAACAACGACGATTTAATTAAAGAATTAGTGAACAAACACTTTAAGAATAAATTAGACATAGTTGAAAACTTCTTAAAAAGCAAATTTACACCAGGTGGATTAATTAATTTCATTCATAACAATAATATCAACTACATAATAGATGAATTAACTTGTTTAAATGATATCATTTCAAATTCAAATCAAGAGATTCAATCTTCATTTGGAGAAGGATATTGGTCAGACCATTTTACTTACATTATAGATTTAGTAGAAAGTTATGAAGGAATCTATCCTGATAAGCTTAGCAACTTACTATTTAATGAATCAGATATCTTAAGTTTTGAATCCCCTGTAACTGTTTTAAGTAGAAATGAAAAAGCAGTTATAAATTCAAAGGGCAAGATTAGACAATATGGATCTTTACTTCATTTTGATGAAGAAAAGATTAGTAAACTTCACTTAAATAAGAATGGTTCTAACTGGGTTCAGTTAAATAATGAAAACTATAAGACCAATCTTTTCACCAAATTATTAATCTTGGTAATAAATAAACATTCTCAACTAGATCATGATGGTTTAGGAATTGAAATGGAATCTGAAAAACCAGGGTGGAATGACGCAATGAATGGATTGCCTGGCTTATTCGGTTCGGGAGTTGGCGAAACCATTGAATTAAAAAGAATCGTTCATTTCTTAAAGAATCATTTAAAAGAAGAAACGGTTACATTACCGATTGAACTAGTTACTTTATTAAATAATTTAGAAAATTCTTTAGATTACTTTAAAAGACTTGATTCAAGAGAAGCATATAGAACTTCCATTAGATTTGGTTTATCTGGTAAGGAAGTTGTTGTAAAGAATCAAGAATTAAAAGAGTATCTAGAAAATTTAGATCAATACTTAAGTAAAACATTTGATGACTTATTTGAAGAATCAAATGCAATCATTCCTACCTTCTTAACTTATGAAGTTTCTGAATTTAAGGAAGTACTTGAAAACGGTAATCCAGTAATTGGTAACTATGGCTTAGCTTTAGTAGAACCTAAGAAATACAGTAGAAAAGCATTACCTAATTTCTTAGAAGCGCCAGCTAGATTACTAAAAACCGATTTTAATCAAGATAAGTTAAAGAGAATGTACAAAGCAATTAAGCAAAGCGATATATATGATAAGAAACTTAAAATCTACAAAACTTCAGGTACGCTTGAAAAAGAAGGTTATGAGATTGGTAGAATTAGAGCTTTTACAGCCGGATGGCTAGAAAGAGAATCAGATTTCTTGCATATGATCTACAAATACTTAATTGGTTTATTAAAAGCTGGTTTATACGAAGAGTTTTATAAAGAGCTTAATGATAACTTTGTTTGCTTTATGGACCCAGAAGTATACGGTAGAAATATTTTAGAAAATTCAAGTTTTATCGCTCCATCGAATAATCCGAATCCGAAGATTCATGGTAAGGGATTCTTACCAAGACTTAGTGGTTCGACTGTGGAAGCAATAGAAATTTGGGTGATGATGATGACGGGAGGAAGCCCGTTCAAGTTAGTAGAAGGTGAGTTAGTATTTCAGCCAAATCCTTTATTCTCAAAAGAGTTCTTTAAGGAAGATTTTACAGTAACTTACCGTTTTATGAAAGACGTGGATATTACTTATATTAGCAACAACAAGTTTGATACTTATGAATCTTGTATCATTACAAAATTCGAATTAATTACTGAATATGTTACTGAAGTAGTAAATAATGGTTTTGTAGATAAGGATCAAGCGAAAATGATCAGAGATGGTTTTTACAAAAGAATAAAAATATATATAGAAAAAAATTAGAAAGAAAATTGGAGGAATTTTATGAAAAAAGGTATGATTCTTGTACTAATGATGGTATTAGTACTAACTTTAGCTAGTTGTGATTTATTTGGAGCAGCAACAACTGCAACAACTGCTGCAACAACAACTGCAGCAGCAACAACTGCAGCTGCAACTACGACTAGAGCAACAACAGTAGCACCTACAACAGTAGCGCCAACAACTTTGGCTCCTACAACAGTAGCACCTACTACTGTTACAACTGTTGCAGGAGATAAAACTGCACCAGTAATTACGGGTGCGACAAGTATAACTATATACGTTGATGTTGCATTTGATCCACTTGCTGGAGTAACTGCATCAGACAACGTTGATGGAGATCTTACTTCATCTATTACCTATGTTGGCTCTGTAGACATTACACAAACTGGTGTTTATTTCCTAAAATATAGTGTTACAGACGCTGCTGGGAATAAAACAGAAGCATCTAGATATGTAACTGTTGAAGTTGATCCAAGTTTAATCGGTGATGGCATGGTTCAAAATGGCGACTTTTCATTAGGTTGGGCAATTTGGTCTGGTGTTTCAGGTGTTGAAGGCGGAACTGGAAACTTTTCTGTTACAGACGGTGTCTTAGCTGTTGAAGTTACTGCCGCTGGTTGGAGTGATCCCTTCCCACGTTTAGACAGTAATACAATGACTTTTGAAAATGGTGTTACATATGAAATTACATTTTCTGCTAAGGCTGATGCACAAAGACCTATAAAGGTACAAGTTGGAGAATTATTTGCTGCTGCACCTTGGTTTAAAGACTTTATGCCTGGTCAAATAGAAATATTTAATCTTACAACTGATTGGCAAACATTCTCATTTAAATTTACAATGAATGAAGAAACTACTGCAAACGGAAGTATTCTATTTAATCATGGTGGTACTATTACTGGTGATGCAGGATTCGACAATTATGGAACTACAGTTTATTATGATGACATTCAAGTAGAAGTATCTACTCCAGACGCTGACACAGCCGCTCCAGTATTTACTGGTGTTGTTGATGCTACAGTTGAAGCTGGAACTGTATTTGACCCACTTGCTGGCGTTACAGCATTTGATGTTGTTGACCAAGATATCACGTTAACAGCTGCAAATGTTACAGGTACTGTTGATACAGCTACTGAAGGTGTTTACACATTAACTTATACTGTTACTGATGCTGCTGGAAATACAGCAACAGAAACAAGAGAAATTACAGTTGTTAGTTTAATATTTACTAGTCAAGACTTAATTGACGATTCAGACTTTTCAACAACTACTACAGTAATTGATGAACTTCAAGATGCTGATAATGGATATGCTGACATAACTGATCCTGACATTTGGTATAACTATGTTGCTACATGGGATGGAGCTGCTGCTGGATTTACAGTTGTTGATGGAGTTATGACAATCGATGTTACAGCTGCAGGAAACCAAATCTGGGGTGTAATGCTTAAACAAAGAGGAATTACTCTTGTTCAAGGACAAACTTATAAATTAACATTTACTGCTAGCTCAACAGTTGATAGAGATATCGCTGCTGAATTAATCAGTGAAGATTATAGAACTTCATTTAACTTAACATCTACTGCAACAACATTTGAAATGATTTTCACATATGAAGAAGCAAACACAACAGATGCTAGATTAGCATTCTTCTTTGGAAACTCTCCTGCATTCGCAGCGGGTGTTGTATCAATTGATGATGTTATGTTATCAGTATTAGAACAACCTACAGTAGTGAATGGTGACTTCTCAGAAACTGGTTGGTCAACTTGGGCTCAAGACTGGGATCCAATGGCTGGAATCACTATTGATATCGTTAATGGAGAATTAGTAGCTGACGTTACTGCACTTGGTGGAGCTAACTGGGGTGTACAATTATTCCAAGAAGGTATTGAATTAGTAACTGGTACAGTATATACATTCACATTCGATGCAAAAGCATCAGTAGCTAGAGATATGAACTTTGTGTTAATAGCAGATGGTGAATATAGAGAAACATTTATGTTAACAACAGAAATGGCAACTTATACATATACATTTACATATACAGGCGCTGCAACAACAGGTAAAATCGACTTTGAATTCGGTAATATCTCAGTTAGTTCTGTTCCTGCAATGATTACTTTGGATAATTTAGCTCTAAATGATGGAACTGCAGATGTAGAAATCGTAAACGCTGACTTCTCACAAGTTGTTGGTTGGTCAACATGGGCTCAAGATTGGGATCCTGTTGGTGGCGTTGCTATTGAAGTAGTTGCTGGACAATTAGAAGTTGACGTTACTGCACTTGGTGGAGCTAACTGGGCTGTACAATTATTCCAAGAAGGCTTTGAGTTAATTCCTGGTTCAGTATATACTGTAACTTTCCAAGCGAAAGCTTCAGTAGCTAGAGATATTAACATCGTTCTTATCGATGGTAATAATGCTGAAGTAAGAAAAACTTATATGTTAACTGAAGATATGCAAACATTCACATTTACTTTCATGTATGAAGGTACATCTACAACTGGTAAGATTGATTTTGAAATCGGTGCTATCAGTGATGATTCAGTAGTTGCTTTAGTAACAATTGATAATGTTAATGTATTTAGAAACTTTAATGAATTCGTTCCAGAAGTAATAGAAGAACCTGTTAGTGATGGAGCAGTAGTTATCGGTTATGGTGGAATGGATACAGTTGTATTAGATGGTGTAATCACTATTACTTATACAAGCGTACCAACTCCTTGGTATAACGATAATACACAAATAGAACTTCCTTCATTTGATGAAAATCAAGAATCAATTGTCTTTACATTTACAGGAGTTCTAGACCAAGTTTACTTATTTAAAATTGAAGGTGGCGGAGTTAACACAGAAGTGGAAGCTACTGGTACTGGCGCTGAACAAACTGTAACACTTGATCTTTCTGGTTTTACAGCAGCTGAGAGAGCTGGATTAAACTTAATTATTATCTTTGTTAAAACAGAAGGTGCAGCTGGGACAATCGTAGTAACTAATATCTCAGGTGTTGTATTATTAAATCCTGTAATGGATGGATCAGAAGTTATCGGTTATGGTGGAATGACTACAGTTGTAGTAGATGGTGTAATCACTATTACTTATACAAGCGTACCAACTCCTTGGTATAACGATAATACACAAGTAGAACTTAATACATTTGACGAAAATCAAGAATCAATTGTCTTTACATTTACAGGTGTTCTAGACCAAGTTTACTTATTTAAAATTGAAGGTGGCGGAGTTAACACAGAAGTGGAAGCTACTGGTACTGGTGCTGAACAAACTGTAACACTTGATCTTTCTGGTTTTACAGCAGCTGAGAGAGCTGGATTAAACTTAATTATTATCTTTGCTAAAACAGAAGGTGCAGCTGGGACAATCGTAGTAACTGACATTTCTGGTGTAGTATTGTTAGATTCTGTAATGGAAGAACAAGTTGTTGTTACAGGATATAACATGGATATTGTTGAAACAGACAACGGTGTAACTATTACTTATGATGTAGTGTCAACTCCATGGTATAACGATAATGTTCAAGCAGAATTACCTGGATTCGATCCATTAGTAGAAGGTATTGAATTTACCTTTACTGGTGTTTTAGACCATGTATACTTATTTAAAATTGAAGGTTTTGGTACTGGTATTGCTAGAGAAGTTGAAATTACAGGAACTGGTGCTGAACAAACTGTATTACTTGATGTTTCTGATTTAACAGCAGCAGAAAGAGCACAATTAGACCTAATTATCATATTTGTTAAAACAGAAGGTTCATCTGGAATATTAGATATTACTAACGTAGATTTCTTATTACCAGAAGCACCTGCAGGTTGGTTCGCTGACGGTGACGTTCTAATTGTCGCTGCTGCAACTACTACAGATATTATGTTTGGACAAACACCAACAAACTGGTGGTTAAACAATGCACAATTCACAATTGATAGTTTCACTGGAACTAATGAAGGAGTTGCATTTGTATTTACAGGTGTTGATGGAGTTGAGTACTTATTTAAATTAGAAGGTACTGATTTCTTTAGAGAATTAGCAATTACGGCTGATGGAACAGAACAAACATTAAATTTCTATCTTTTAGGACTTAATGAAACTCAAAAAAATTCTATCAATAAATTAGCAATATTCGTTAAAACAGCAGATGTAGAAGGCACTTTACACTACAACGGTTTTGATTACATACCAACTGCTCCTGAAGTAGTAGGATTTGGAATGGATGCAGTTATTACTGCTACAGAAGTTACTTTAACTTATACAACTCCTGTTGCTAACTGGTGGGAAGCTAATGCTCAAGGAATCATTAGAGACTTTGATGGAACAAACACTTCAATAGACTTTACATTTACAGGTGTAGCTGGTCATTTATACTTATTTAAAGTAGAAGGTGGCGGAGTTGCTAGAGAAGTAGAAGTTACTGCAACTGGTGTTGCTCAAACTGTAACATTAAACCTATCTGATTTATCAGAAATAGAAAGAGACGGATTAGTATTATTCGTTGTATTCTGTAAAACAGTTGATGTAACAGGTACTTTAGTACTTGATGGTTGGGATTATACTCCAACTCCAGTAGTTTAATTAATTATAAAAATACTCGATAATTATTTCAAGGGTATTCTATAGGGCATAGCTAGACTATGCCCTCCTCTTAAGGGAGATAAAATGATAGATAAAATTAGAGGTGTAAACTTAGGCGGTTGGTTAGTATTAGAAAAATGGATGACTCCTGAGTTATATGCTGGCTTCGATGAAGCTCATGATGAATATAATCTTTTATTAAAGTTAGAAGATTCAAGACAAGCTATACTAAAGAAACATAGAGATACCTTTATCACAGAAAAAGATTTTGAATGGATGAGTGAATACGGACTAAATGTATTAAGACTTCCAATCGGTCACTGGTTATTTGAAGATAAGTATCCCTATATTAATTCTTTAGAATACGTTAAAAAAGCCTTTTTTTGGGCTGAAAAGTATGGAATGAAAATATTATTAAATGTTCATGCAGCACCAGGTTGTCAAAATGCTTTTGATAACGGGGGCTTAAGTGGCATTTGTGATTGGCAAAAGTATGATAATATTGATAAAACATTAGTGTTTATCGAACAAATGACCAATTATTTTAAGGAAGAAAAAAGTCTTTATGGTATCCAAGTACTTAATGAACCTAGATGGGATATTGATATTTCTATCATTCAAGAATTTTACTTGAATAGTTATAGAATTATAAGAAAATATCTTAATGATGACTACGTAATTGTGTTTCACGATGCCTTTAGGTTAAATCAGTGGAAAGAATTTTTTACAAGTAACGATTTTACCAATGTTATTTTAGATACTCACATGTATCAGGTATTTTCTTATAATGATAAAAGAAGAATTCCTGTTGAAGTTTTGGAAAAAACTAGTATTTTACGCTATAGAGAATTGGAAAAAATAGATTTTGTTGATATCGTTATCGGAGAGTGGTCGCTTGGGGTACATAAATTCGCCTTAGATCAAATAACTGATGATTTTATGAGAGAATCTTTCTACACAGCGGTTGGTCATAATTTGCTAACTACTTATGAAACAACAAAGGGTTGGTTCTTTTGGAATTACAACCTAAGTGAAGAATCAACAAAGAAACGTATTGGATGGTCTTTTAGAGATGTTGTTGAAAAAGGCTATCTACCAAAAAAGATTAAAGGAGACAAACGATGAAAAAAATAATGACTTTAGCTATTCTAGGAGTCTTAGCGTTTAGTTTAATTGCTTGTGATAGAGCTACAACCGAAACTCAAGCTCAAACAACAGCAACAACAACTGGAAGCTCAACTACAAATAGCCAAACAACTACTGCAGGAACTGTGACTACTGGAACAGGAACAACAACAGCAACTACAACTACAGAAGCTGTAGATGTATGTGAAGTAGACCCATTTGCACCGGAATGTATCACTACTGATACTATTGTATTGTCATACGCAGATTGGGGAGATACAGAACTAAATACTGCTCTCATTAATGAGTTCATGTTAAAATATCCTAATATCACGGTTGAATTAAGACAAGATATTACTGGTTCTGGTTCTGAATTTACTGGAAACTTAATCAATGCTCAAACAGCTGGAATTTTACCAGATGTATTTGCAATTGACAACGTTCCTACAGGTATTAATAATGGAATGTTATTAGATATTAGCGAATTTTTTGATATTGACCCTGATACTGAGTTAATATATGATAATATTAAAGGTACAGCAGTGTATAATGGAATGAGATTAGCAATTCCTTCTTTCCAATTTATTAAAGGGATTTTTATTAACATGACTTTATTTGATACTTATAATATTCCTTTACCAGATAAAGACTGGGATTATGATGAATTCATCGCATTATCAATCGAAATTAGACAAGCTGGGTTAAATGATTCAGTATTTGGAATTGATCCTTGGTATGGTGCTTTAGATTTTGAATCTACATTCCCAACTCAAGATTTCGCAGATGTTGGTTACCAAACATGGGATGGAACACAATTTAATTTTACAAGTCAACCGTGGATTGATGCTTATAATGCAAAACTTGATTTATATGCGCAAGATGTTGTTGGTAATTATACGGCTGAAGAACTAAGTTCTTTAGGTGTTGACTGGCCTTGGTACGATGGACTTATCGGAATGAAAATCGATGGATCATGGAACTTATGGATGGTTGATGCAATGTATGAAGATAGAAATATTGAAGTAGGATTCTGGCCTTACCCAGGTGGTGATGCTGGTCAATTCCCTCCAACAATATTAGACTTTTCATGCGTGTCTTCACAAACTTCATATCCAAAAGAAGCATATTTATTAGCAAAATGGATGACGTTCGGTAGAGAAGGTTGGTTAACTAGACTCGCTTTAATGGAAGACAGAGGAGATACATATCTAGACCGTTATCCTATCGCTGATTACCCAGAAGTATGGGAAGCAGCTGAGGACTTTATATTCTATATTGAAGGTTTAATAGAAAACATTGATTTATTAGAATATTCAAAGCCAGATGTTGATAAATGGTTACCAGGATATAAAGCTTTCTGGGAATGGGTAAGTAATCCAGACAATGATTACTTCACAAAAATAGATGCTGGTTTAGTTACTCCTGAAGTATTTGCTTCAGAATGGGAAACAAAATTAAATCAATTAGTTTTAGAAGCAATGGCGCTTATTGGCCAAGATGAAGATGAATAAATAAAAATCAAGGCAAGTCCATTTAGAAAATAATTTAAAAAATTATAAAATAAAGAGACTTGCCTTTTCTTTTTTTGAAAGAGGTAAATATATGCTAAAAAAATTAAAGCAAATAAATAGAAAATGGTTTGTATTACTGGGCTTGCTAGTTGTGGTGTTACTGATTGTACTATCTTTCAGTAAATACTCAAATATCAGCTATGTAGATATAGATCCAAATTCAATTGATTTGCAAGATTACAATTTAGAATCATACAGTCAGGTTTCGAAAACTTGGACTAATGTGACAGACGAAACCTTAGTTACCATTTATGCAGAAGATATGTCTGATGCATCTATTGATGGTGGCTCTTTTGCTTATTCAGGGGATATTATTCATTTAGTTGAAGGTGACGTTATTGAATTCGATATTGATATTGTAACGCCTGGAGCTTATAACATCCAAATCGACCAATTTGACGTTTCAGAGAACATTTTGTCTAATGAAATTTCTTTGTCTATCAATTCAGAATTTCAGTATGAAGAAGCAGAAGTTATCAAACTTCCTACTTACTGGGAATTCGAAACAAAGACTTTCCTTAAAGACAGATATGGTAATGAAATATTACCGAATTCTTTAAAGGATGATGAGTGGAGATTAAATACGCCACTGAGAGATTCTACAGGACTTAATTCTGGCAATTTGACATTTAATTTTGTTAGTGGATCAAATACAATAAAAATAGAATGTATCGCTGGAACGATATTGTTAGGAAATTTATACATTAAATCTGTAGAATCAACAAAGACTTATGAAGAGTATCTAGAAGATAACGTTTCAGAAATGGCTTCTGGCTTAGTTATTCAAGGTGCTGAAAATATCTTATTTAAAACTAGTCCTTCTATCACCTTAGATAGTGAAAGAGACCCATCAGCGACTTCTTATGATACACAGTATTTAAGATTAAATGCAGTGGATGGATCTAGTTTTGAACAAGGAAATGACGAACTAATATATGAGTTAGTAGTACCAGAGACAGGTTATTACAATTTGGCTTTAAAATATCGTCAAGATTATTTAATGCAAATGCCTGTATTTAGAGAAATAAAATTTGATGGAGTAGTTCCTTTTACCGATATGGAAGCTTATGCATTTCCATATACTTCAACCTATGAAAATCTTGTTTTAAACAATGGTGATGAAGACTTCTTATTCTATTTGACAGAAGGAACACATACAGTATCTCTTAGAGTTGTACTAGATCCCTACCGTAACGCTTATGAAAACATAGTTGGTGTTATGGATGAAATAAATGATTTAAGCTTAGAAATTAAAAAATTAACTGGGAATACTTCTGATATCTATAGAACTTGGGATTTAATTGATTATATTCCTGATATTGAGGACAGATTAGACAATTGGATTTATGTTTTAGAAGATATATTCGTTGAATTATCGCAATATTCTCATCAAAAAAATCCTGGACAATTAACAAATGTTAATTTGGCCATAGAAAAACTTCAAGAATTAAGAGAAGATGTAGATGATATTCCTAATAAAATGGTTTTATTAGCAGATGGATCTAGTTCCGCTGCTCAGTTTTTAGGTTCTTCTATATCTGGTTTATTAGAAAATGGTTTAGATATTGAAGCAATTTATCTAAGCGCTAATGAAAAATTACCAGCACCAAAGGCAAATATAATCGTAAGTACATGGGAATCAATTAAACGTTTCTTTATCTCATTTACAGCTGATGATTATGCTGTTACAGACGTACCAGAGGGTGTTATCGAAGTATGGGTGAACCATCCAAGACAGTATATTGAAATTATGCAAACAATGATTGACAATGATTTTACTCCATATACAAATATAGAAGTAAAATTATCGCTCATGCCAGATGAAAATAAACTTATCTTAGCAAACTCAACAAATTATAGTCCTGATGTAGCATTAGGGGTTAGTCACTGGATTCCATACGAATTTGCAATTCGTGGTGCATCTCTTGATTTAAGACAATTTGAGGGCTATGAAGACTTAGTTACTAAATTTAGTCCAGGAGTTATGATTCCTTTTGCTTTTGAAGAAGGAGTATATGGTATTCCTGAAACACAAAACTTTTCCGTTACATTCTATCGTACAGATATATTAGAATCATTAAATATACCAGTTCCAGATACTTGGGACGAAGTAATAGAAATACTTCCAGAACTTCAAAGATACGGAATGAATTACTATGAACCTTTGGCTTTATATAAAGGATTCAAACCATTCGTTGCGACCATTCCTTTTATTTACCAATTTGGAGGATCTTTATTTTCTGAAGATGGAATGTCGACCGTTATTAACTCAGAAGAAAGTTTAGAAGGAATTAAGTTAATGACTGAATTATTTACAGTCTACGACTTACCAAAAGAAATTCCGAATTTTTACAATCACTTCCGTTATGGTACCTTACCAATTGGAATTAGTAATTTAGGAACATATTTACAACTATTAGTTGCCGCACCTGAAATCGCCGGTAAATGGGATATAGCACTTCATCCTGGTACCTTAGACGCTGAAACTGGCGAAGTGTCAAGATGGGCAGCAAGTGGGGCTCAATCTTCAATGATTTTAAGTTCGACTGATTTAGAACAAGAATCATGGGATTTCTTAAGTTGGTGGATGAGTACAGATGTTCAATCTGGATTTGCTCAAAGATTACAAACAACTTATGGTACAGCCTATTTATGGAACACAGCTAATTTAGAAGCTTTTGCGACTTTACCTTTACCAACAAGTCATAAAGAAGTTATTTTAGAACAATGGGAATATGCAATGGAAGCTTCAAGAATTCCTGGTGCATACATGGTTGAAAGAGAAATCAGTAATGCTTGGAATACAATCGTCTTTGACGATGCAAATCCTCGTGTTACGCTAGATGAAGCTGTGAAAACAGCAAATAGAGAAATACTTTATAAAATGGAAGAATTTGGATATGTAGTTGATGGCGAAGTCATGCGTTTCTATAATGTTCCAACAATCTATAATATAGAGTATTGGCTGAAGGAGCATGATCAGGATGATTAGAAAAATTAATAAACCTATTTGGTTCCTTGCACCTTACGTTGTACTATTTGTTGTATTTATTATTATCCCAGTATTAATTGCAATAGGTTTGAGTTTCACCTATTTTAATACGATTGAAACTCCTGATTTTATCGGGTTGAAGAACTATATTGAATTACTTACTAGAGATGAAGTATTTATGCAATACGTTTTACCGAATACAATTAAATTTGCATTCATAGTTGGACCTGTGGGTTATTTAATGAGTTTCTTGTTAGCATGGTTGCTAGCTCAGATTCCTCATAAACCTAGAACAATCTTAGCGATTATCTTATACTCGCCTTCTATGACCGCAGGGATAGCTATGACTGTTGTTTGGACAGTTATGTTCAGTGGGGATTCCACCGGCTATCTGAACTCTTTATTATTACAAATTGGCTTAATTCAAGAACCAATTCAGTTCTTGACTTCGCCAGATCATTTAATGAATATTATGATATTGGTTTCTTTATGGGGTTCTATGGGTGTTGGTTTCTTAGCGATGTTAGCTGGGATTCTAAATATCGATCAAACACTATATGAAGCTGCTTATGTTGATGGCTTGAAAAACCGTTGGCAAGAAATATTCTATATAACAATTCCATCCATGAAGCCGCAGATGCTCTTTGGGGCTGTAATGGCGGTGGTTGGTACCTTCCAAGCTGGAGCGATAGGTGTTATGCTCTCCGGAGGAAACCCAACGCCTCAATATTCCGGGCAACTTATTGTCAACCATATTGAGGACTACGGATTTATCCGTTATTTGATGGGATATGCATCAGCAATATCTGTTGTTCTACTAGTGTTAGTTTATGCTATTAGTAGAGCTACATTCAAATTACTCGGAGAAAGGGATTAGGTGAGATATAATGGCTAGTTTTAGTGGAACAAAAATAAATCCTACTAGATTTAATAAATCACAACTTAAGTTTTACTTAATATTAATCCCTATGGCTTTATTTATTGCATTACCAATTTTATTCATTATCTCACATGCTTTTAAACCTGAGAATGAATTGTTTGCCTACCCTCCAAGATTCTTTGTTAGAGTGCCAACTTTTCAAAACTTTAGAGATTTAGTATCCATAGCAGCTGATTCAGGTATACCATTTAGTAGATACTTATTTAATAGTATTATTGTTACCTTTATCGGTGTGTTCTTAAGTGTTATGTTTACTTCAATGGCAGCTTATGCTTTAAGTAAATTGAAATTCAAAGGAAAAAAGATATTGTTTGAGATTAATACAATTGCCTTGATGTTTGTGCCGATTGCGGTTACGATTCCAAGGTATTTAGTTATTGCCAATACCGGTTTGATTGACTCCTATTTGGTTCTAATCCTACCGTTAATTGCCATGCCTGTAGGGCTCTTCTTAGTGAAGCAGTTTATCGATCAAACTCCTGATGAGTTGATTGAATCTGCTAAGATTGATGGAGCCTCAGAAATGGAGATATTTTTAAGAATCATTGTTCCAATTATCGCGCCAGCTATTGCGACAGTTGGTATCTTATCATTCGCCTTACTATGGAATGATACCTCTGGTTCATCACTATATGTGAATGATGAGAGAATGAAGACCTTAGCCTTCTATTTCTCAACCTTAGCGTCAAGAACAGGTAATACGGTAGCTGGTCAAGGAATAATGGCCGCAGCCAGTTTGATAACATTTGTACCGAATATCGTTATCTTTATCTTCTTGCAATCTAGAGTTATGAATACCATGGCTCATTCAGGTATCAAATAATGAAGAAATTATTAAGTGTTTTTGTCTTATCTCTTCTTGTATTCGTTTCCCTCGGTACGGCAGTGAATGCAGAATCTGGAGTTAGATATAATACCTTTACGAGTAGTAATGGTGAACTTGTAAGAACTCAAACAGCTTACATCGCTTTATCGGAAAGCAGCGATATTTATGGAGAATCTTTAAATACTCCTAACGATATCTACATAGACGATAATAATGATGTATATATAGCGGCTACTAATACAACTGCGGGAACTGGAAAAGTAATTAAGTTTAATCTTGCAAATCAAGATGTAGAAGTTTTCGGAACTGATTTCTTAATTAATCCTACTGGAATTCATGTAAATGAAGATGGAGAAATCTATGTTGCAGACCGTGCTGCTCACAAAGCATATAAGTTAGATGCTTCTGGAAATATATTATTTACCTATACAAAACCAAATTCACCGCTTTATGGTACTGATGAGTTTAATCCTCGTAAAATCGTAAGTGATGCAAGAGGAAATGTATATATTTTAAATAATGGCTCAAAAGGGTTAATGCAATACTCAACGAACGGTGAGTTCTATGGTTACTTTGGTGTGAATACTATTTCAGCATCATTTAGAACCGTTCTTCAGTATGCAATATTTACAGACGAACAAATCGAAAACTTATTTAATATCTCTCCTCAAGAAATTTCTAATCTAGCAATTGATGATCGTGGTTTGATTCATACAGTTAGTTTAGGGATAGAGGAATATGGTGTAAAACGTTTAAACATTAGTGGAGGAAACTTACTATCAGAAATGATAAACGAGTTGGACTTAGCGGATATTTACATTGGACCAATTGGTAATATTTATGTGATATCAAAATCTGGATTAATATCAGAGTATGATATTGAAGGCAACTTACTTTTCCACTTTGGTGGACAAGATGTATCAAATCAAGTGAAAGGTTTATTTAATATACCTTCAGCAATTGCAGTAGATGACAATTATAATATCTATGTCCTTGATTCAGCGAATAAAGAACTACAAATATTTATTCCAACTGAATTCGCAACTTTAGTGCATACCGCATTGGACTTGTATCAAGATGGTCTTTACTCAGAAAGTAAAGGTCCATGGGAAGAAGTTCTAAAGATGAATGACTTATTTGATTTAGCTCATTCAGGTTTAGGGAATGCATATTATATTGTTGGAGATTACGAAGAAGCATTAGAAGAGTATTATATCTCTTATGACAGAGATGGTTTTAGCGATAGTTATTGGGAAGTTAGAAATGCATGGTTACTCGCGAATATTGAAACGGTATTAATTATAACTTTCGCATTAGCGGCATTGTATTTTGTAAATATGCGTGTCCATTTTATGTCTCCTTTAACAAAGCCTATCAAAAAAGGTGCTAAAAAATTAAGGAAAAAAGTGAAAGTTCTGGATGAATTATTCTTTGTGTTTAAGTATTTAAAGAATCCAGCAGATGGCGCTTATGAAATTAAACGAAAGAATCGAGTAGGTATGCTATCCGCCACGATTCTACTGATTATATTTTTCCTAATATATTTGTTGTATATCTATAAATTAGGATTCCTATTCAATTATAGAATCTTAGCTGATATCAACATCTTAGAAGAAGCATTAAAAATATTCCTCCCATTGTTCTTATGGGTAATATCTAACACATTGGTTAGTTCTATTCGTGAGGGTGAAGGTAGATTTAAAGATGTTTACATTACAACAATTTACTCTATCACTCCAATCATTTTAGTATTGCCAATTGTAACGATACTTTCACAAGTATTAACATACAATGAAGAATTCTTAATTAGTGCTTTAATGTTTATTGGGTATTTTGCGACAATTATATACTTCTTTATCATGGTAAAAGAAACACATTATTATGGAGTGAAGGAATCATTTGGTTCAATCTTAATTTCTTTCTTTACAATGATAATGATGTTATTAAGTTCAATTATTATATATATCTTACTGAGTGAATTACTCACTCTGATTCGGGATGTATTCATGGAGGTGTTTGCTCGTGTCTAATATATTTAAAAAGATTCTGATAGTACTAGCACTTTCCTTAGCAGTATTCACTACGGTTCATGCTCTACAATTAAATCTGACACCTTCTTACGAAGCTGAGGATTTTGTTCAAAACTATCCATTTATTGAAGATGCGAAATTAGCTTCTTCCAGATATACACAACCTGCTGATGAAACAGCAGTAAATCCAGATGAATTCCTTGAAATTGATGACCGCGATGATGTATTAATCGCTGAAAACAATTTATTCAAGTTATATTACAACGAAGAAATTGTTTCTTTCAAAATATTAGATAAAGTAACGAACTATGTTTGGTCTACAGCGATAGACTCACCAAATGCGGGAACTTATACTGGATTACTTAGTTCAGGAATTGGAATTGAATATGTCTTATTAGAAAAAGATATGTTTGTTGAAGAAAACATAGGAATAAGTGACATTGCCTTTACTCAAGAACAAACCTTAATCGAAAATGGGATTAAAGTAAGTCTTGATTTAGGTGGTTACTGTGCCACAAGACTTTGTACTAGAATGTATGAGCGTTACCTTGATGACGATTTTACCTTAGAAGAAATGATTGAAATGGGATACACTGAAATCAATGTTGGGTTTGACTTAGAAGTAACACTAACAGAACAAGGTATCGAAGCTTATATACCAATTGATTCAATACGTGAAGGAAAACCCGAAGAAATCACTTTATCTTCAATTATATTATTTCCAGGCTTAGGGGCTACTGAAATGGATAACATTCCAGGTTATATGGTAATTCCGGATGGTGCTGGTGCATTAATACGTTATGAAGACAATAATGACCAATTTAATTCTCCATATGAAGAAAGATTTTATGGGGATAATATGGGATTAGAAGACTTTAGAACTTCAGCTACAAATTATCCTTTATCGATGCCTATCTTTGGTGCGGTTCATGGGGTAAACCAAAATGGATTTATTGGTATTATAGAAAGCGGAGATTTTAACGCTAGATTATTTGCCTATCCTAATGGAGCTCATAATTTGCCATATAACGTTATATTCCCTAAGTTCGATATCCAAGAGGTATACCGTCAAAGCTTTAGCAGTGACGGGACAGGAGGGACCTTAAAACTCATTCAATCAAGTTATGATGACATTGATGTTGTTTATAATTTCTTAAATGGCTCTGATGCAAATTATGTTGGTATTGGAGAAAACTATAGATCCTACTTAGAAATAGAAGACGTGTTAGAAAAACAAACACAATCAGGAGATATTTCTATCTTCTTAAATTACTTAATGAGTGACTCGGAAGCTTCTTTCTTTGGTAATACCTTAGTAGAGATGAGTTCTGTTGCTCAAGTCTTAGAAATGTATGATTATTTCATCCTTCAAGGTTTAGAAAATCAAAACGTTGGCTTAATGGGTTGGAATACTAATGGCTACAGTGGTGAATTACCAGCTGATGTCAATTTCGAGAATGCTTTGGGATCAAATAGAGCTTTCAGAAATTTAATAGAATACATAAACGAAGAAAACTCAGTTTTATTAGTGAATAACTACATCATGGCGAATGGCGATACCGATGGTATTAGTTATGCAAAAGATGTGGCGAAGGGAACCAATAGATTTAAAATTCAGGATTCTCACGAAATGTTTACACATTCAGAATTATATATACTCTATCCTTTTGTAACGAATAAACTAGCTCAAAGAGATTATGAAGATTATCTTGATGAAGGAGTTGGTGTTTTATTCGAATCTTTAGCGAATAATCTTTACTCTTATTATGAGAATGGTGATTATTACTTTAGGTCTGATAGTTATGCGGAATTTGTTGAAGTCATGGAACTATATGAAGAAATTGGTAGTTATTATTATCCATTTAGCTATAGTTACAAATATGCAAACGCATTCTATGAAGCACCACTATACAATTCACAATTAAAGTATTTCGATGATTTAGTTCCACTGTTACAAGTTGTACTGAAGGGTAGCATTGATATGTATGCTTCCGCGCTTAACTATAATAGTTTAGGGAAAGAAACAATTCTAAACTTAATTGATTTTGGGATGAATCCAAGTTATGTATTAACTTATGAACCAGCGTCTTTATTGAAAGATACTGACTTAAAAAGATATTTTACTACTGAGTTTTCTAGATGGAAAGACACAATAGTAACAGAATATGAATATATTAATAATGCTTTAAAATATGTGAACGGTGAATACATAACAGCACGAATTGTTTTAGATTTTGGTGTAGTTATGGTAAGTTACTCAAATGGTGTTGATATTTATATTAACTATACATCTAGTGATTACACAGATGGATTGGTAACTGTAGAAGCTATGGATTACTATGTGGGAGGTGTTTCTTGATGAAAAAAGTATTGTCAAGAATAGGAGACTTCTATAACAGTAAAATAGCTGTTTTCCTAGCTAAAGTAGGACATGCGTTAACGCATAACTTCCTAATTAGGTTTACACATTCACATTTAATTATGTTTAGTTTTTTGAAGTTTAAAGTAACAAACAAAAGAAGAACTGCAGCAACAGGTTTTGCCTTTATTTTCCTATGGATCGTTGGTTATTTAGTTTTCTCTTTATATCCAGTTTTCTATAGTCTTTACTTAAGTTTCTTTAAAGTAAGACTTGATGGAGCGAACATACAAATGACGTTCCAAGCAATTAATAACTTTAAGGCAGCCTTTGCACAAGACCCATATTTCGTTGAAATATTGGTTGAATATGTTATGAATACCTTGATTAACGTTCCAGTAGTATTAGTGTTTGCATTAATTATTGCGATGCTTATCAATCAAGACGTGAAAGGAAAAGGAGTATGGAGAACAATATTCTTCCTACCAGTTATTATTTCCTCTGGGCCAATTATTGGCGAGTTAATCAATCAAGGGGCAACGACCCTACCATCCATTAATAATTATGATTTAGTCTCCCTTATTTTAAATAACGTGGGAGAATTCATCGCAGATCCAATTCAGAATCTATTAGAAACTATTTTATTGGTTCTTTGGTTCTCTGGTATTCAAATCTTAATTATCTTAGCGGGACTTCAAAAAATCGATAAAGCGATATATGAAGCTTCGATGATTGATGGAGCATCACCATGGGAATCTTTTTGGAAGATTACCCTACCATCCATTATGCCTTTAATTTCCGTTTCCGTAGTTTATACGGTGGTTTCGATGTCTGTATTTAGCTTAAATGAAGTTATCATATACATTAAAAACGTAATGCTAGGTGAATCAACGGTAGGTACTTTAACCACAGGTTACGGTTATAGTGCAGCTTTATCTTGGATTTACTTTGTAGTAATGGTATTAATTATCGGTTTATACGTTGGACTCCTTAATGTGAAGAGGAGGTCAAGACGATGAAATTATTTAAAAACATAAAAGCTTTTAACAAAGATATTATTTCTTTAGTAAAGGCAAAAGATTATAAACAGTTAAAACAAAAATTTAAACGAATCTTCATGGGAATGAAGTTTACAGATGGTCTACTATTTAAAGTCTTAATCTATACTTTATTAATTAGTTTAGGTTATATCTACTTATATCCTGTACTTTATATGGTAACAAACAGTTTTATGACTGTTGAAGATATCATTAATGTATCGGTAAAATGGATTCCATCAAAACTTAACTGGGAAAACTATCGTATCGTTTGGACAGACATTGGTTATTTAGATGCCTTAAAAGATGCTTTTATCCTATCTGTGATTCCAGCCTTATCAGCAACTGTATCTAGTGCAATTATTGGTTATGGTTTTGCAAGATATGAATTCCCACTAAAAAAATTGTTGTTCGTTTTAATGATTATGACATTTATCATTCCACCACAAATTACGATGTTACCAACATTTAGAATGTTTTCAAATTATGGACTTTTAGGATCTATTAAAGCATTTGTCTATCCTGCAATCCTTGGACAAGGATTAAATGGAGCGATATTTATCTTGATTTTCTATCAGTTCTTTAGAATGATACCAAAATCATTAGAGGAATCAGCTCAATTAGATGGAGCGAGCAACTTTAAAATATTTACAAAAATTGCGTTACCACTAGCAATACCATCTATCATTATCGTGTTCTTATTTAGTTTAGTATGGTACTATAATGAGACTTACCTTGCGGGGTTATTCCTAAGAGGAAGCGATATGTTAACCCTACCGTTAAGAGTGAACCAATTCATTAATAGTTATACTTCCATCTATCCAGAAGGAAGTCAAGCGAGAGAATTAATGCAAGCGGTCAAATTAGCAGGAAATGTATTAACATTACTACCATTATTAGTGATCTACTTTATCTTCCAACGTCATTTTGTTGAGAGTATTGATAGGACCGGAATTACAGGAGAGTAGTATTATGAAAAAAATTAGTATTTTATTAACAATGATTATAGTGTTTGGTTTAGTAAGTTGTGATTTCGGTTCACCGACCGAAAGCACAACTGCTTCACAGACCGCTATTCAAACAACTACATCAGATAATCAGACAACTCTAATAGACACCACTTTAGTGGAAACAACTACACAAGTTGAAACTACTGTAGAAACTACTACTGAATTTGTCTATGATAATCGTTCTTTAGTGCCAGAGGATTCTCAACACCTTGAAAACATTGGTGATTGGCAACCGGTATGGAGTGACGAATTTAATTATGAGGGATTACCTGACTCTGATAAATGGGGTTATGACGTTGGAGGTAGTGGTTGGGGAAATAACGAGTTGCAATACTATACTCGTGAAGACCTTGATAATGCATTAGTAAGCGATGGAACACTAAAGATTACTGCAAGAAAAGAAGATTATATGGGGAATGAATATACTTCAGCGAGACTCATCACAAAATATAAAGGTGACTGGGAATATGGAAAAATCCAAGTTAAGGCAAAACTTCCATCAGGTTTAGGAACTTGGCCAGCGATTTGGATGTTACCAACAGACTGGGTATATGGCGGTTGGCCAGACAGTGGAGAAATAGACATCATGGAATATGTTGGCTATGATCCAGGAATTGTACATGGTACGATTCATACTGGAGCCTATAATCATAGCCTAGGTACACAAATAGGTTATTCAAAAACAGTTGCAGATGCAGAAACAGCTTTCCATGTATATGAATTAGAATGGGAACCTGGATTTATGGAAGTATTCATTGACGGCGTAAGCTATGGTAGATTTGGATTTAATCCAACTTACAATGTAGATACTGATAATTCAGATGCTTGGCCATTTGACCAAAGATTTCACTTAATACTAAATCTAGCAGTAGGTGGAAACTGGGGAGGTGCTCAAGGGGTAAACCCTGAAGCATTCCCAACAAGTATGGAAGTTGACTATGTAAGAGTATATCAAAAAGATTACGCAGGTTTGGATCAAGCTGCACCAGAAGCAGTAACAAATCTTTCAACATTAAAAACAGGAACAGATTCTCTAAAATTTTATTGGACCAAAGCAATTGATGATATAATGGTAAAAGAGTATGAAATCTATGTTGACTATGCTTTAGTTGGCGCTACTTCATTAAATTCTTATGAAGTAACAGATTTATTTCCATCTACTATGTATAGAATTGATGTCGTTGCTGTGGATTTTGCAGGAAATAGATCAACAGAAGCCACTTTGAATTTGGCAACAGATAATGTAAGAACAAACTTAGGTAGAATAGAAGCAGAAAGTTATACCTTCCAATCAGGAGTAGTCCGTGAGGAATGCTTAGATGAAGGTGGAGGTCAAAACGTAGCTTGGATTGGCACTAACGATTATATGGAATATCAACTTTTAGTTGAAGAAGCAGGAACTTACCAAATAACATATCGTATTGCAAGTCTTGAAACTGCTGGACAAATAAAACTATATGGGAAAAGTTCTCTACCACTTGTAACAACTAATTTACCAGTAACTGGTGGATGGCAAGTATGGCAAAGTGTTACAACTACTACATTTACTTTAAGTGAAGGTGTTACTACATTTAGAATAAAAGCAAGCATAGGCGGTTTTAATTTAAATTATTTTGAGTTTGAGAAGGTGGCGTAATTGGTTACAATTAAAGACATATCAAGGATATCGGGTTTTAGTATAACAACAGTATCTAAAGCGCTAAATGACTATCCTGACATAGCAAAAAGCACAAAAGAGCATATTATTAAGGTTTGTGACGAAGAAGGATACATTCCTAATGCACAAGCACAAGGCTTGGTCTCTAAAAAATCATATACGATAGGGATTATATTTGAAGAAATAACTGGAGTTGGTTTACAACATCCATTATTTTCTAAGATATTGGAATCTTTTAAAAACGAAGTTGAAAAACTTGGATATGACATTATGTTCTTATCCAACTCTTCTTTAAATAAAAACAATGGTTCTTACTATCAACATAGCATTAGAAAACAAGTAGAAGCCGTACTTGTTTTATGTGCGGATGTAAACTCTGAGGATATGGTCGAATTATATAATGGAGAAATACCAATCGTAATGATTGACTTTGCTCATGAAAAAATTTTAAATATTACTTCTAATAACGAAACTGGAGTAAAAAAAGCTGTTGAACACCTCATTCATCTGAACCATAAAAAAATAGCGAATATCCATGGATCATTAGATACCTTTATTGGTGATTTAAGAAAAGCTTATTTTGTTGGTGCAATGAATGAAAATAATTTAACTGTTCCAGAAGCATATTTTGCGAATGGTGAGTTTTTTAGTAAAGAATCAGGCTTTCATGCTATGAATGAACTCTTAAAACTTGAAGACCAACCAACAGCTATATTTTGCGCATCAGATATGCTGGCTATTGGAGCCATACAAGCAATTAAAAAACATGGAAAAAAAGTGCCTAGAGATTACTCAATTATAGGCTTTGACGGAATTGAAGCTGGACAACTAATAAGTCCGTTACTTACTACTGTCAATCAAGATACAAAACAAATGGGTAAAATAGCCGCGAAACAAATTTTAGAAATGATAAAACTAAAGAAACAAACAAAAAAAGGGAAAACAATTGAAATTGAAACAACTTTACTTGAAGGAGAAACAACTAGGAAACTATGATGAAACTGACCAAACATTTTAATTTTACAAATGACTCGTCTTTAGATAATAAATATTGGAATGTAGCAGTCGGCGAAAAATGGGCTAATCATGAATTACAACATTACGTAGATGACTCGGAGCATTTATTTTTTGAAGATGGCTTAGTTTTAAAAGCTACTTATCAAGATGGTATTTATAAGAGTGGAAGAATTAGTACAAAACATAAATTTTCTTTTCAATATGGTAGAATTGATATTGTAGCCAAAGTTCCAAAAGGAATGGGAACTTGGCCTGCTCTTTGGATGATGAGTGCAACTTCACCTTATGGTAGATGGCCAAGAAGCGGGGAAATCGACATTATGGAACATGTTGGTAGAAACGAAGATAATATTTTTCTTTGTTTACATACCGCTAGTTATAACCATGTCTTAGGGGACTCTTTCTATAAAGAAATAGTTATTGAAGGAGCAACGGATTCATTCCATACCTATTCGATTGACTGGCAAGAGGACAAAATTACTTATTATATAGATAACAAATTAATTGTAAGCTATTCAAAGTTTGATAGAGAAGATAAAAGTTCGAAAGGCTGGCCTTTTGACCACCCCTTCTTTTTAATCATAAATTTAGCAATTGGTGGTAAGTTTGGTGGAGATGTAGATAATACTATTTTCCCAGTAGAATTTATCATTAAGGATATAAAAATATATCAATAAAAGTCTTGGTTATGAGACTTTGAACTATTGAACATATTTTAGCAATATAAAGAGAACGGAATTTACTTTTATAAGCATAAAAAAAACCATCAAAATGATGGTTTTTGTTTTGTGTTATTTTGCTTTAATAAAGTCAAGCATTTCTTTGTAGACTTCATCTTTGTTTAATTCATTTAGAATTTCGTGTCTACATTCAGGGAATAACTTCATTTTAACATTCTTATAACCTAAATCTTGCATCACTTTAAATAACTTTCTAATATCCGCTCCATAAGTACTCAGTGGGTCGTTAGCACCAGACATAAAGTAAATTGGCATATCCTTATTTCCGTTATTTAAGTTCTTTTTATTGTTATCAAAAGATAACCATTGGAACATATCCAAGTTTGCTTGAATGGTAAATGGTTGTCCACACATTTTAGAATTCTTATAGTATTGTTGAATTTCAGTGTCTCTTGTTAACCACTCTTCATTAATACCAGTAATAATTCCATCTTTTCTCATTTTATTAGGGTTCGAATCAATCGCCATGTTTTGAATCATTGGTGATACATGTTTTGGCCCTTTAAATAAACGAATTACTTTAATTAAAAAACTTCCCATAGTAACAACCATTTTTGGAGAAAAAGCAGTGCCTGAGATAACAGCTTTTTTATAAAAATCAGGAAAATCTAGAATTAGTTTTCTAGCTAAGAAACTACCCATAGAATGTCCAACTACAAAAACATCATAATCTTTATAGTTTTCTTCGATATACTCTTTTACCAAAACAACGGATTCATAAGCTAAAATATCTCCGTCTTTATCAGCGAAATGAACATAATCTAGCGTTTCAGTAGATAATCCATGTCCTAAAAAATCACAACCAATAACTAAATATCCGTTTTTGTTTAGGAACTCAGCGAAAAGACCATATCTAGCGAAATGTTCTGACGCTCCGTGGATTACATGAACAACCCCTTTGATCGTATCAACTGGTTTGTATAGGTAAACATGAATAGGATTTTCTTGATAATCTTTTAAAATAATTTTTTCCATTTAAATCCTCCTGTAAATTTATAATATAATTATATCACTTTTGGTTTAAATTTTAAATACAATTTGATATAATAATTAGTGGTGATTACTGTGAAAAAATATATTTTATCAATAGATCAAGGTACAACTTCTTCAAGAGTAGTTATTTTTGATAAGCAAGGAGAAATTGTTTCTTTTCTAAGTAGAGAGTTCAAACAATACTTTCCAAAAGCTGGATATGTATTGCATGATGCTTCAGAAATTTGGGAATCTGTATTATACTGTATGAACGGCGCCTTAGAAAAAGCCGGTATCACACTGAATGATATTGACTCTATTGGTATTACCAATCAAAGAGAAACTACTGTTATGTGGGATTCTGTTAGCCATGAGCCGGTATGTAAGGCGATTGTCTGGCAATCTTCACAAACAAAAGCTATCTGTGATGCTTTAGAAGCAAAAGGCTACAACGACATCTTTAAAGAAAAGACAGGTCTTTTAATTAATCCATACTTTTCCGGGACTAAAATCAAATGGATTATGGATAATTGTGACCTAGCAAAAGAAGCTGCTTTAAAGGGTAACTTACGTTTTGGAACTATTGACACATGGTTAATCTGGAAATTAACAAATGGAAAAAGTCATATTACAGATTATTCAAATGCATCTAGAACATTAATCTATAATATCTTTGATTTACAATGGGATGATGAACTCTTAGAAATACTAAATATTCCTAAATCAGTATTACCAATTGTAAAGCCGTCTTCAGCTATCAATGCTTATACAGATAAATCAACTTTTGGAGTCGAAATACCGATTGCTGGTATTGCTGGCGACCAACAAGCTGCATTGTTTGGACAAACTTGTTTCACAGCAGGAGACGTTAAAAACACCTATGGAACTGGATGTTTTATTCTAATGAATACAGGGGAAACACCAAAGATTTCAAAACACGGTTTATTAACAACGATAGCTTGGGGAATAGATGGAAAAATAACATATGCCTTGGAAGGCTCTATCTTTGTTGCCGGTTCTGCTGTACAATGGTTAAGGGATGGACTAGAAATTATCAAAGACGCTTCTGAAACAGAAGCACTTGCATATTCAGTAGATAGTAACTTAGGAGTATATTTTGTACCTGCTTTTGCAGGACTTGGAACACCATTTTGGGAAGAAGATGTGAGAGGCTGTTTCTTTGGTTTAACCAGAGGAGTAACCAAAGCTCATATGTGTCGAAGTGCCTTAGAAGCAATTGCTTACCAAACGAAAGACGTTATTAACGTAATGCAGGATGAATCTAAAATCAAATTGAAAACATTGAAAGTAGATGGTGGAGCATCACAAAATAATTTTTTGATGCAATTCCAAGCTGATATTTTGAATACAACAATATATAGACCTTTTATTACTGAAACAACGGCCCTAGGTGCAGCTTACCTTGCAGGTTTAGCTACTGGATTTTGGGAATTAGAAGAAATACAAAATAAATGGAAAATTGACACAGAGTATACAACAAATATGAGTCATAATGATCGCAAGACTTTATATAATGATTGGAAAAAAGCGTTAAGAGCGTCCATTAAATTTGCTAAATAGAGAGGAAGTAACACATGGAAGACAAATATTTAAAATTTAACACAGAAAAGAAAAACGCAGAGAAAAAGGTAATTATCGGTGGAATTATTCTAGCGGTGGGCGTTATCATGACAATTGGAGGGCAAGCTGCAGCTCCAGCAATAATGGTTATTGGAATTATCGTAGCACTTGTTGGACTTATATTTTTTGGGATTGGTTTCGGAGCTTTTTCAAAAGTTAAGAAATCTTTTAAGACAGAAGTATTAACTGAAATGTTTAAAGAAGCAATTCCTGACGTTGTTTATTCACCAACTCAAGGATTAAATCAACAAGAAGTATATGAAACAGATTTCTTAAAAAGAGCAGATAGATTCCACACAGAAGATAAATTATCTGGTTCTGTTGATGGTGTTAGTTTTGTATCATCTGATGTAAAACTAGAAGAAAGACATGTTCAACACACAAAAAACGGGACGAGAGTATATTATGTTGTATACTTTTTAGGTAGAGTATTTAAGTTTGACTTTAATAAAGAATTTGTTGGTTCTTTACATGTATTAGAGGCTGGTTCACCTAGATCTAAAGGTTTTGATAAAGTAAAACTAGAATCTATTGAATTCAATAAAAAGTTCAAAACGTATTCTACGGATGATTTAACTGCTTTCTATATCTTAACTCCACCAATCATGGAAGCTATTACCGCTATAGAAAAGAAACATCCAGGACGAATCAGTTTTAGCTTTAGAGGCGATTTTATGTACTTTGCTATCAATAATAATAAAGATACATTTGAAGTCCAAATGTTCAGAAAAATTGATGAATCTATGATTGAAGAATTTAAAAATGATTTACTGATGATTAAAGATTTAATCGTAACACTTAAATTGAATAAAAATTTATTTAAAAAATAAAGTAAATTACTAAATCGCTACAAATTTTTAAAATAAAAGGCTGTGTTCAAGATAAGTGTTGATAATAGGTAATAACGATTGTTAAAAATTGAATAGTTTGGTAAAATAGTAT
>JAEIOE010000105.1 GCA_016342455.1 Mycoplasmatota bacterium
CAAATGATTAGAAAAATATGCGTACTTAGATATAAAAATAAGCCTACCAACAGGTTAGACTGAGTACGCATTTTTTCTATTGAACAGAACTGCGGTACTAGAGTAAAGTATCTTGCTGACTATTTCCGAATTGTAGTAAATTTAAAATTTGTAATAAGACATGAGGTATATTTACAACTGAAATCTCTATAAGGACCCAATTTCCCCCTCCCCATTTAAGAGGCATATTTAAAACTCTCAAATATTCAATTATGTTATTCAAATACCATAATGATACTCATAAACCCCACCACACTCGGGACAACACATTCGCTCTTTACCTATGATTTTTAAGAGAAGTGCTTCTTTATCTAATGATTTAACTATAGATAAAACTATGCCTCTTTGTTTTTCAATCATTTGTCTAATTAATGCCGTTTTTGAATGTCGCAGGCGATTGGATAGAAATCCGTAGTGTCGAATTTTAGTGAAATGGTAAGGCAATACATGATCTAGAAAACGCCTTATAAATTCTTCTCTTTCTAATGTAAGTTCTTTCTTTTGATTCTTGTCACGTCGATCATGATATTCAAAGGTAACAAAATTTTCATTAAAGTCTGTAATTCGGTTGGCATAGATAGCTATTTTATGTGTGTAGCGCCCGAGATATTTGATGACATGTTTAGCGCTTTTAAAGACACGTTTTGAGTAGACTACCCAATCCTTACTAAAAAGTTCATCTACTAAAACTTGAAACGCCTCTGGCTGTTCAAGCGGTTTAATCTTATTAGGAAAAATCAATTCCCCGTTATGGTAAAGTGACTTCATGCCTTCCATAAGCTTGGCTCTATAAACACGAGATAACATCTTAATTGATAGAAAAAATTTCTTTTTAAATGACTTAAATTTGTTTTGATCAATTGAAATACCACCACCTGCAAGAATACAATGCAAGTGTGGATGAAATATAAGTGTCTGGCTCCAAGTGTGAAGGATTAAACTAAAGCCTGGTATAACATTTAGCTGGCTTTTAGATAGATCAAGGATCGTTTTTGATGCTGCATGATACATGAGATTATAAAATTCACTTTGATTAAAATATGCAATAGCTCGTAACTCACTAGGAATTGTAAAAACCAAATGGAAATAATGAGAAGGAATCACTGATTCTTGTTGCTTTTGAATCCACATTTCCTTTTTAAAATTACCACAAATAGGACAATGACGGTTATGGCAAGAATTATTAACGATTTTCTCATGACCACATTCACAGGTAAGCCTATGACTACCCATATTTGAAGTTTGACAGGAAATGATATTGTTGATTACTTTAAGTTGTTGAAAAGACAGATGATGAGTATTGACGTATTCTTCAGGTTTTATTGACATAATGGATTGGATTTTATTCATAAGTAGGTACCTGATCCATTGGACTTTTGATATTAAACACTTTTGCTGGAGCTAATTGAAGGTAAATTTCTGTTGAACGTAATGTGCTATGTCCAAGTAAAGCTTTAATTGCATAAATGTCAGCACCGTTTTCTAAGAGGTGGCTAGCAAACCCATGTCTAAGGGAATGGGGTGTTGCTTTTTTCTTTATTCCTGTAGCTCTTATTGCAATCTTAAACTCTTTTTCTACTGTATTTATTGATAGTGGTTGATCCTTATATGAATATCGGAAGAATAATAAGTCTTTTGGTTTATAGATTTTATAATATTCTCTTAAACACAGCAAGTTTACTTGTGATAAAATGGTGTATCTATCCTTGCGTCTTTTGCCTTGCTGTATCCGTAACTGCATTTTCTTAGAATCTATATCTGAAATCCTTAATCGTAGTACTTCACTAATACGAAGCCCGGAAGAGTATAGAGTCATAAAAATGGCCTTATATTTAAGGCTACTAGCAGATTTAAATATTTCTTGAATCTCATTAGGTGTTAAGATTTCAGGCAGTTTCCTAACTCTTCTCATAAATGGAATAGGTGTAACAATGTGGCGTTTTCTTAATACATGAGTAAAGAAGAAAATGATTATTGAATGATTTTGATTGATAGTATTATTGCCTAGTTTACGTGAAATCATTTGATAGATATAATTCATTAAATCATCTGTAGTAATCTCCTCAACAGGTTTTTCTAAAGAGGTGAGTAGCTTTCTGATACAAATGCTATAAACCTCAATGGTTCTAGTAGTACATCCCTTTAATTCAAGCAATTTGGTCATTTCTTGAATACAAGTTTCATAATCCATAAAAACTCCTTTCTGATTTGAATGATTGTAGTTCATTCTTACCCAGTGGAGTTCTTGGATTAAAAATTGATTTTGAAAAGCCACCGCGCTAGCGGTTTAGTTCAAT
>JAEIOE010000106.1 GCA_016342455.1 Mycoplasmatota bacterium
TGTAAATAGCAAATTTAAAATCACCAATTTTTCGCAATTGGTTTTCACCACTTTTTCGCAAATGCAAATCACCACTTGCTAAAGGTTGAGTTTCTGTGTTAATATCTTCGTGGAGCGTAGCGGAACGGAGATATTAACACAGAAACGGCTCATGCAAATCTTATTTTTCATGTTATTCATTTTTACTAAAAATAGTTTGTCTATTTTCCATCCGGTAACTCTCCCCAGATAGTTTTACAACTTCACACCGATATAGTAAGCGATCTAATAAAGCTGTAGACAATACTTCGTCTTCGAGAGTTTCTGCCCACTGTTTAGGAGATTTGTTTGTTGTTATTATTACCGAGCTTTTTTCATGCAAATGATCTATCAGGTTAAAAAACGCTACGGCTTCGTATTTTTTCATGGGGAACATCATTATATCGTCGATTGCCACCAAATGTGCTTTTATAAGTCTGTTGTATTTAGCAAGAGCCGTTGATGTCATTTCTTTTAACCGGATGATGGTTATCAACTCTTCCATTGGCAAGAAATAGGCTTTGTAGCCTTGTTTTATAGCATCGAAAACAAGTCCCGAAGCTATAAATGTTTTGCCGGTTCCCGATGGTCCCATTAACACTACGTTGAAGTTCTGCTCTAACCAAATAAGCTCTCTGAGTTGCTGTAGTTCTGGCTTTGATATGCCGTTGGATACATTAAAATCATAATAGTCTAAATTGTGGTTATTTGGCAAACCGGCCATATTCAATCTTCGATGATAATCTGTTTCCCGACGTTTATCCACCTCCTTTTCCAGAATACCAATGAGGTAGTCTAAATAGGATGGTTTATCGATCTGTGCTTGATGTACGGTAGCTTCTGCATGATTTCTCAAATGGGTCAATCGGAGGCTATCTGCATACTGACGTATCTTGTCTGTTTGAGTTCCCATTAGCTGAAAATATTTTCGTATTTGTTTATATCACTTGTTTCTATATTATTGTATTCTGGAAGCAATCTGGCGGCATCCGTTTGTACAGCATTTAATTCATTGTCTGATGGCACATAGGTAAAATTGCCGTTGTCTTTTTTGTGTCGATTTAAAATGGCAATCAAATATTTTGCATTATATACCTTATTTTCAGTACAGAAAAGCAAGCTCTGACGAATGTTAGCATCGTCATAATTATCATGGTTTTTTAAAATGTACTGAAGATTATCTCTATAATATCGACTTTTATTCTTGCGAAACATTTGTAAATAATTCTTGGCTATTTCACTTTTGTTAAACAGTTCTAAAACTTGTTCCTGATACATTTCTAATGTCTGTGATTTTTGACGTTGGTGATCGGTATTTCTTATGGTTTGTCCCTTTTCAAAGCTTAGTATATGAGAGCAGATGAATTCTTTTTCCAGGGTATAAATAAATATTTCTTTTTGTTTTATTTCTAGCAACACGCTACTGTCTCTGCTTTTATAAGTCCCTTGTGGAAGGGTGTAAAAATTGGTTTTGTACAAAACGGTATGGTCTTTTCTGACTTTATAAGGTTTTAATTCTGATTGAACATGTAGCTGCTTTACTGGTAATAAATGTGGTTTTTCAAGCTTCCATTGCTGCTTTGGAACAAGCCTGGTGGATGCGTGTATTTTTGCATTTGCCGTACGATCAAGCCATGCTATTGCTTGTGTATTCAACAAGTCAATGTTAATATATTCTCGTCCACGCAAAAAGTTTTGCTTGACATATTTAACCACACTTTCTATTTTTCCCTTGCTTTGAGGATCGGCCTTCCGACAAAATACGGCCTTAAAATCCTGACTCTTGCAAAAGACTGAAAATTCTTTGGTCAGAAGATAATCGCCAAGGTTTTCATTGTGAATAAATACACTATCCTGATCATAGATAATTTTACGGGGTATGCCATCAAAATAATTAAATGCCTTATGGTGAGCAGCCACAGCTATTTGGGAGGTAAAAGGCTTATCAATCAAGTAAACAAATTTATATCGCGAACGCGAAAGTAGCATAGCAAAAAAATATATTTTTTTTCGCTTGCCTTCTTTTGTATAAAGCCATGTTTCTCCAAAATCGACTTGCGCTTCCTGTCCAAAAGCAGGTTCTGGTAACTTTTCAAATAGCCTGGATTCACTTTTTGATGGTTTGGGAATATGATATTCTTCCCGTATGCTCTGCACAAAATTGTATACCGTTTTGCTATGGATATCCGGTAAATCATTATAATGCTCTTTCAACCGATCTTCTACCTG
>JAEIOE010000020.1 GCA_016342455.1 Mycoplasmatota bacterium
TTGGAACACGCCAAAGAGAACTTACTTGTTTTCAAGTTAAGTATCTTTTAAAGAGTAACGTCAGTTACTTTTGTTCTGAGATAACGTAGTTGTAAGTTTGGAAGCCATCAGAGTATGTAATAGTCCCATCATAGCTGTACCATACCGCTTCAAGGTTTTCAGTTTCATTAACGAAACTTATTGCATCTTCTAAATCTAATAAATAGATCGCTGTAGATAATACATCAGCTATTGCTGAATCTGGATAGATAATAGAAACACTCATAACATCTCCACCAGGATAATTTGTACGAGGATCAATAATGTGATGATATACTTCTGAAGTATCAATATCCTTAAAGAATCTTTGATAATTGCCGCTGGTAACTAAAGCCATATCTTCTGGAAGTTGAACGTATTGATAATAGGTATTGACTATTTTAAAATCTGTACTTGGTTCAATAAGCGCAATTAAAAAGTCAGAAGTATCATTTGTCGGATTTTGGCCATTTCCAATTACATTCGAGTTTCCTAAATTAAGGATATATGTGATATCTAAACTATTTAAATGATCAGTTACTATATTCGCAACGTAGCCTTTTGCATAGCCACCTAGATCAATTGACATATCACTTTCTAAAAAGCTAATTGAATTCGTTTCAGCAT
Organism: Mycoplasmatota bacterium; assembly: GCA_016342455.1. GTDB lineage: Bacteria > Bacillota_I > Bacilli_A > Izemoplasmatales > Hujiaoplasmataceae > 4572-104. Next base: position 646 of record JAEIOE010000020.1, read on the forward strand.
CTAAAACAACATTATCTGGATTTGTATGAAAAGTGATTCCATCTATTTCCTTATTAGGAACAGGACAATATAAAATTCCTAGTTCTATCGAATCATTACAGTTTGAATTATCTCTAGCATTATGCCAAACATCTAAAACTTGACCTAGAGCAATATTAAATAGATAGGTGTCATCTCTAACGACTAAAGTTTTATTATCCATCGCAAATACCAAAGCTTGAAATAATTTATCATCTAACACCAAAGTTTCAGTTGATTCGTTTATGTTATACACATTGGTAATTCCGCTGTATTCATGATATTTATCGAAATATTGATGATATGTCTCTAAGGTATTTTCAAAGTATTCAAATACTTCTAAAATATCATAGCTATCACTTGCTTGATAATATAACTTTAAAGAGACAGTTGTATCAAAATACGAAGTAGTTGTTTTTTCACATAGAAAAACACCCGCTGTGTTTGACGCTACACAGAGTTCAGTGTTTGGGTTCTCAAAAGCTTGTGTAGAACTATTACAAGCAATGAATAGAGGCATTATTAGAAGTAATAATAACACTAAAATTGTTTTTTTCATAAAAACTCCTTTTATATCTAATGAATTTTAGATATAGATAATGTATAATAATAGTAAGTAGGTGATATTATCAAAAAACTAGATATTATCATTATTGTTTCTATATTACTATTAGGTCTTGGATTGTTGTTTGGATTCAAAATCTATGAGAGTAATAATCAGAGCGGTAATGCATACGCCAGAATTACATATGAGAACGAGTTAATTCTTATGATTGATCTAGAAACACTAGAGTATCAAGTTTTTAATACGGTGTACAAAGACTTAATCACTACAGACTTGGCTGATGAAGGAATATTCTATGTACCTGGTAAAGTCACAACTGATATGGAAGCATTATATCAAGTTGATGAATTTGCTAGAGACAATCAAATAGTTGGAATCAAGCTTTTAGTTAAAGATTCTAAGATATCTGTTGAATATCAAGAAAGTCCTAGAGATATCTGCGAATTTCAAGCGCCTACTAATTCACATTTACAACCGATTGTATGTTTACCTAATGAATTAATTATTAATGTTTATACAAATCTATCAAGTGAACAATTTGTTCCTGATGCTATATTGGAGTGATCTTATGTTTTTATCTGTTTTTGACCCTAGAATCTTTGTGATATCTAGAATAATACTATTTTTTGTAGCTGTTGTCTTTATCTTTAGAGCAATGCAAGCAATTGATTTTTCTAAAATTTTTAGAAAAAACTCTGGAGAGCAGATAAGATTTTTATATATGGTGATTGCAATTATTCTTGGATACCTTTTTGTTGATGCAATTGTTTCTATATTGGTATATGTAGATAGCTTACTTTAAGCGTATTCTGAATACGTTGAATGGACAATTAATTTATCTTCGAAATTATTCTTGCTAAATAATGTTTCTTTTACTGTATCAAAATTATCGGAATTTATCTTAAAAGAGAATGTGATATCTTTGTCATATAAAACATCTAATAACTCAGTGTTTTCTCTAAGGTATTTATCAATACTACCTATAAAATCATAGCTACATTTCACTGAACAAGTGAATGTAGTTTGTTTTTTTGTTAGACAAACTTTCTTTATTACTTCAACGGCTGAAGAAGAATAGGCTCTAATTAAACCGCCAGCACCTAATAAGGTTCCACCAAAATAGCGTACTACAATTACAATGATATTTGTTAACTCGTTTTTATGTAGTACTTCTAAAATTGGAAAACCAGCAGTTCTGGTAGGTTCTCCGTCGTCTGATGCTTTTTGGATTATCCCACTATCCCCAATAACATATGCATAGCAGTGATGATTTGCAGAATAGTGTTCTTTTCGAACTGCTTTCAAAATCTCGTTTGCTTCGTCATCTGAATTAACAGGGTAAGCTAAAGCAATAAATTTTGATTTTTTAATGACTAATTCATTTGAAGTTTTTTCTTTAATTGAATTCATAATATCACCATAAAATATTATAACATAGATAGCGCTCATAGACCGGTAATATTATGTTATTTAGTTAGGAATAAATTTCTTAATATGTTATAATAATTTAGGTGATTTAGATGGATTTAAGTTTTGAAAAGGGAAGAATTATACTAAAGGAATTACTTGATTTAAACTATCAAGCTTTTTTTGTTGGTGGATTTGTAAGAGATCACCTTCTCAATATGAAAGCGAATGATATTGATATTACTACAAATGCCCTACCAAAAGAAGTCCAAAAAATATTTCCTAAAACAAAAGCTACCGGAATTAGATATGGAACGATATCAGTTTTTAAAGGTAAGGATAGTTTTGAAGTAACTACATTTAGATCAGATAAGAATTACGTGAATCATAGAAAGCCTGAATCTGTAGTCTTTTCAAAAGATATTTTAGAAGACTTAAAGAGAAGAGATTTTACTATCAATGCTTTCGCAATGGATTATGACGGTGAAATACTTGACTTATTTGAAGGAAAAACAGATTTAAAAAATAAATTGATACGAGCAATAGGAGAAGCGGATCTTCGTTTTAATGAAGATGCTTTAAGAATGTTAAGAGCTTTTCGCTTTGTTGCGAAATTAGATTTTGATATTGAAGAAAAAACCTTTTTAAGTATTCAAAGAAATATTGAACTTCTTAAAGAAATCTCCAATGAAAGAATCCTTATGGAACTTAAAAAGATCTGTGCATATCCATATAGTCAAAAAGCGTTAAAATTACTTGAAGAAGGAAATATGCAAAAAGCTTTTCCGGAATTTTCTAAAGCGTTAAAATTACTAAAAAACACAGAAGAATTCAATTTGAATTATATTGAATTTCTTGCATTAAGCTTTTATCTAGAAGAAATAGATATTCCTTCATATTGGCGATTTTCTAACAAAGAAACCGCAATTATTAATAAGGTAATTGAACTAGTTACTGTTACGGAAAAAGACAAATTTAATGAAATGATTATTTATCGTTTAGGGAAAGACATACCTTTAATGGCAAACAGTGTAAACAAGGTAATAAATCCTAAGAATGATCAAGAAGATTTAATACTAAAAATATATGAAGAATTACCAATATATAAAACATGTGACTTAGCGTTTAAGGGTCAAGATATTCTAGAATTAACCTCAGAAAGAAATGCTGAAATAATAGGCGATATTATAGATGATATTACTTATCAAGTGATTACAAAACAACTAGCTAATAATTATGAAGATATAAAAAATTTCACAATGAAATTAATGGAGAATAAATATGGAAAAAGATAATCGTCCTTTCTATTGTTACCTCGATGACTTCGATGAAGTAACAATAATCATTCCAATTAAAAACTATCAAGATAGTAATAAGTACTTTTTGGTTGGAAACGATGAAATTATAAATTTGAATATTTCTCGAAAAATTAACCTAGGACTAGAAATCAAACTGATTACTCACTTTGATGCATATATAGATTTAGGTAAAACTTATTTCGTAGAAAATCAACAAAAAGAAATGTCAGAATTACATACAGGAAAAATTGTCAGAACAGAGTTATTTGATAATATTTATAGTTATAAGAAAAATGATTTAGGGGTTACTTATAGTGTTGAAAGTTCAAAATTTAAAATTTGGACGCCAATAGCGAAATATGTAAAACTTGAATTAATATCTCCAGAAGAAGTATTAGAAGTTCATGATTTAAAATACAAGAGTTCCGGTGTTTGGAGAGTTGCTGTTGACGGAGATTTAGAAGGATATAAATATCGTTACAGAGTATATGTTAACGGTAAAGAGAGTATTGTACAAGATCCATATGCAATCGCTTCTAATGCAAATGGAGAATACGGATTTGTAGTTGATAAAAGCAAGTTCTATCAAATGAAAAGCGAATCTCATTTCTCTGGAAATATTCTTGACGCAGTTTTATACGAAGCGAACGTAAGAGACTTTACAATTGATAGTTCAATGGATTTTAAAAACAAAGGCAAGTTTTTAGGTTTTGTTGAAAGCGGAATTAAGACGAAATCAGGTTTAAGCGCTGGAATAGATTATCTGAAAGAACTAGGAATTACACACGTTCAGTTAATGCCAATCTTTGATTTTGATGGTGTTGATGAAAACCTAAGAGATTCACAATATAACTGGGGTTATAATCCTCATCAATTCTTTGTTCCAGAGGGTTGGTATTCCAAAAACCCAAATGACCCGTATTCTCGAATTAATGAATTAAAAGAAATGATTGATGTCTTACATGAAAACGGAATATCTGTTGTGATGGATGTTGTATTCAATCATGTTTTTAATGAAAAAACATTCCCTATGGAAAAATTAGTTCCTGGTTATAGTTATCGAATGGATAGACAAGGACATTTAACAAACGTTTCGGGTTGTAATAACGATATTGCTAGCCATAGAAAAATGATGAGAAAACTAATTGTTGATAATGTATTGTTTTGGGTGAATGAATATATGATAGATGGATTCAGATTCGATTTAATGGGCTTAATTGATTACGAAACGATGAATGAATTGAGACAAGAACTTCACGATACAAGTGAACATATCATTGTTTATGGTGAAGGCTGGAATATGTATTCATCTAATCTAACAGATCGCATGGCACATATGTCGAATAAGAATGTAATCTATACAATAGGGTTCTTCAATGATAAATTTAGAGAGACAATCAAAGGTGCTACTTTTGATCCCTTATCTAAAGGATACTCAATGGGGAATACTCAAGAAATTAATACCGTTCAAGAAATGTTGCTTGGTAGTGCTAGAAATAGATTTATGTTTAAATATACTACTCAAAGCATTAATTATGTTGAGTGTCATGATAATCTAACTTATTATGATAAATCCTTACATATAACAGATGATGAAGAATTGATTAAGAAACAAGCAAAGCTAGCATTGTCTATGGTATTACTATCTCAAGGAGTACCATTTATACATTCTGGTCAAGAGTTTTTAAGAACAAAGAAGTTAGTGGAAAACTCATATATTTCCGGTGATGAAGTTAATTTAATTGACTGGAAGCGTAGAGAAGAATATAATGATGTTGTTGAATATGTAAAAAAACTAATTGAAATTAGGAAACAAACAAGCTGTTTAAAAATCAAATCAAGCTATGATTTAATTCAGGAAACAGAAGTAATTGCCCTAAATTCAAAATCAATAATGCTACATTTAAATACAAGTTGTAATATGCTTATTATTTTTAAACCAACGACGCAAGAAGAAACAATTATAATTCCTGATGAGTATGAATTATTACTATCATCTACTGAAAGTTATGAAGTGGAAGATAAGAATACCTACGCATTAAGTGAAATTGGAACATATATATTTAAGAAGAGGTGATTTGATGGTAGAAGTCGGACAAGAATTTAATTTCTTTGGTAAAGTTCTCCAAAAAAATGATTCAACATACGAAACATATCCAGTAAATGTATTAACAGAAGATTTAGAAAATGTAATAGTAAGAATTAACAGAGATGAAGATGTTTCTTTAAACAAAATATATTATTTTGAAACAATAGCCACACAGTTTAAAGAAAAAGTTCATTTTGAAGTCTCAAAATTTGAAATCTTAACTGAAACTGATGCATTGGAAGCTAAAAAAGAAGAACTATTAAAGTTGTTTTATAATTATGCCCCAATCATCACAGAAGAGATTAGAAATGATATTGAGGCAGTTATCAAGAAACTAGAGAATAAAGTCATTAGAGATATCACAGAAGCGATTTACAAGCGTTTCAGAGATAATTTCTATTTATATCCAGCAGCTACTAAATTTCATCACGCATATATATCAGGTTTAGCCTATCATACGCATTCAATGCTTAAACTAGCTGAAGGATTTTTAAAAGTATATCCTTTCTTAAATGAAGATTTAGTAAATGCAGGGATCATCTTACATGACATGTGTAAAATATTTGAATTTGATACCTATGAAGGATCAGAATATACTATTAGAGGTAAATTGCTAGGCCATATTGCAATGGGTGCTAATTTAGTTGACGAGGTTGCTAGAGATTTAGGTTATAGTAATGAAGAAGAAACAATGTTGTTAGAACATATCATTATCAGTCATCATTATTATGGTAACTTTGGTTCACCAAGAAAACCAAATATTGCAGAAGCATTGATTATTCATTTCATAGATAACATCGATTCAAAAACTACAGTATTAGGTGAAGAACTTGATCTTGTAGGAAAAGGTGATTTAACAAGTAGTATTGGCGTTTTAGAACGCGAGAGATATTACAAACATAAACTTTCAAAAGAATAGAAAAAGAAGCTGAAAACTCAGCTTCTTTCTTTTTATCTAGTTGTTTAATTATTCTGTAATATAATCTCCTAAGATTGCTTCAAAGTATACATCTCTAACTTCAGTTAACATTGCCATTAAAGCAGTATTATCTAAATTACCATATGATACTGGTAAGAATTCTCCGTCAACAATTCTATCAGCGATATTTATGTTAATTGTTCCTAAAACATAAGTACTTGATAATAAGTTATCGAAGTATATTAGTAAAGCTGAGTTAACACTAGTAGGTATATTAGGAATTTCAATATCGTATCTACTTTCAATATCAGCATCAGTTAAATCATAAACCATTGCATAATATTTGTATAGTGCATAAAGTTGCAATTGCTCTAATGATGGAGCTTCTTCATCGTTTTCAGAACCTACTGTGTATTCAGGGTTAGCAGAATCTGCTTCTGTGAAATCGGCAGTTGGTTGTTCGAAATCGTCACCTTGTTCAACTTTGATTAAGTGAAGTCCAAACTCTGTTGTTATTAAAGAAGAGTATAGAGAATCTTTATCTAAGTTTTGAGGTAATTGGTATGTATCATACAAATCAATTAAAGCATCTACGAATTCTGTTACAAATGTATCTTTTACTCCGTATGTACCGCTGTATGTCAATGAATGAGAAACACCATCGTCATCAGTTCCATTTAAACTTTCAGTCATAATTAAGAATCCGTTTTGTTTGAATGCTCCCCAAGTTTCGTCTTCTCTAGAAGCGTTATTAAATTCAACAACTAATTCTGCGAATGTTCCATCAAACTCATCAATAGCGATTTCAAGTTGACCTAGTAACGCGTTAAACGCTGTTGTTTCATCAACTGTTAAAGATGCTTGATAAGCATCAAAGTCATCAGGACTTCCATCTTCATCAAAATCAAGATGGATTAATACTTGGTTTACATCTAAACTGAAGTAGTTATCATAGTAATCTAGAACTTCAGGATATAAAGCTTCAACTACATCATATAATTCAGTAGTTTCTTGGATTAAATGTGGTTGTAATTCGCTAGTTACAAAGTATTGTAATAAAGCCATTTCTGATTTTACACCATATCTTGCATAAGCATATTCTATGTATGAAGAATAACCGAATGTAGAACCCATACTTGCATATAATGATTCATAGTAAACATATTCGCTCTTAGAATTATCGATAGCAGTATACATATCGTCCATTCTAGCAGATTTGTTTTTCATTAGGTTTGTTTGTTCTCCGAAGATTTCTTCGAAGTAAACAGAGTATAATAATTCTTTGTCTTGTGCAGCATATAATGTGTACAATGCAGCGTTTCTAGTTAATGCGTATGTAAATAGTTGGTCTGCAGTAACTTCGTATGCTTCATCAGATGTTAATGTTTTTTCAAATGAGCAAATTAATTCATTGTCACCTTTTTCATTTAGTACATAACCAGTATCTAGAGATTGATAATCTATCCCTAAGTAATGATCATAGATAACAAATCCTAAATCAGATCTTGTTTCCAATAACGTTGTTTCAACATTGCTGTCTCCACTAGTACCATAAACATAATCATCTAATAATCTATTATATAGAAAATCATAGACCGTATCATTGTTTAAAACAGTTTTTAAAGAAACTTCAGTCCATTCAACTTCGGTAACTTCTTCTGTATCACCTTGAGCTAAAACAGTTACTGTTCTTGTATAGCTTTTTGTAGCGCCTAACACACTGATTGTAAATGTTAATTCCACTTCAGTATCTACTTCAGGATTTACAACAACGCCAGCACTTGATATCACATCTGAATCAGATGATGACCAAGCAATAGTTCCGCTGTAATAAGTAGTTTTAGGTAACGTAATAGTAGCCCCTATTGTAGAAGGAATTACTACAGTTGGTTCAAGATATTCAAAGATAGGTGTTGTAACATCAATCTTAGTATTATCATCTAATTTATAAGTCATATAATAATAACCAGCAGTTCCAGTTGATAACAATGTCGGAGTATTGCTGTATCGATCATCGTCTTCACCGATTGCTAATTGATTAAACATATAATCAGAAAGTGATCCATTGATTTCTGTTAAATCATCATAATTGAAATGAATGAAATCATCGTCTAAAGCAATTAAATCTTCGACAGTAGCATCTTCAGCTAATACAGGTCTGTATAAACCATATACATAGTTATACATTTGAATATATTTTGCTAAAACTTCTTCATCAGTTAATTCAGTTGAATTGTTTGATGATACGATTACTACATCTTCAATTGCAGTATAAACTTTATTAACTACTAAATCAGTAGTATGAGTAACGTCATTATTTAATTCGTCCCAGATATGTCCATCTGAATCGATTGTAAATTTCACTTCTAAAGCGTCATTCACAACATTAATTGTTTCGTCCATGTCATAAGCATCTGTTCTAGTTACAGTGTAATAAACAGTATTAGCTTCTTCATAAACTTCAGCAGCTGCTAAGTCAGCGAAAATTTTGTCAGACTCAAGAACAACTTCTAGTAATCCATCTACTAAGTCAGCATTTTCATCTATTCTGTATTCTAAATCAGAACTATCAGTATAAATTCCATTTACTCCCAAAGTATAAACGATATCATCGTCCATGTTTAAAATATTTTCTTCTTCATCGAAGTAGTAGATATCGACTGGTAAGTAGGCTTCAATAATTTCATCGTCTTCATCTAACAATGTTTCGTTTGCAAACACATAACCGTTATAAAGTCTTAATTCAATTCCAGCTAAAGAAATTAAATTGAATTTTTCCATAACGAATTCTGCATCAGCTTTACTTGTAAAACGAATGTTAACCGCAGAGATATCATCAAAGTATGAATAAAGGTATTCAGTAATTACGCTTTTTTCAGTAACTACACCATTTTCATCAGCATTATCAAGAACGAATGCTTCTCTGGCGATGAGTAATTTTGCGTATTCTTCTTCAACTCCCGTAAAACCAGCTAAAGACATAGTTTGAGCGAATGCTTGACTATAACTGTCTCTTTGTTCATCTGTTAAATCAGCAATATCATCTGTATCGCTAGTTCCATAAGTTAATTCTAAGATCTTATCAGCAACTTCATCATCAGTTACATTTGAAATGTAATCAGCTAAGATAAATGAATCTGTTAAGAATAATAATTGGTCTATTCCATCATTCCCTTTGATTTGTTCGAACAATTCTTCGTTAGTAATTGAATACAAAACGTTGCCCTCTTCATCAAGTCTTTGGTAGAATATTTCATCCGGATTAGATAAGCCTGGATAGTTAATATTTCCTGTAGTGAAAGCAACCACAATTGCTGCAATAGCAACAAAAGCAACTATCGATACAATTACAAGAACTTTCTTTGTAAATATGCTTTTCATATATAACACTCCTTACTAATTTTCGCAATATCTATCATATCATTATTCGAGATTAAAAACAATAAAAATCGTGTGATACTTTTATGAATAATATTGATTATATTAGTGCTATCATATAGTTTTTATATATAATATAATTATATTATTCAAAAAAGGACAAAAATCATCTATATTATTGACTTTTTTTGTAGATAATTATATAATGATGATAGTTAATAGCAAAACTAGTGAAAACTAGTGACGCAAAGCTATAGGGCCTTCGTAAGATGGTAGCCAGTTGCCGTTGTCTTTAAGGACGAGGGCGTTTTTTTATTCTAAAGGGTGAAAAAATGTTCAAGTTCAGTGATAATGGCATTTTTTATGCAATAATTTCGAGAAAGGAGAAACGACTATGAGTGTAAACACAATGCGTAGAAAAGTGACGTATTCTCTCGTTTTACTCATTTTTTCGCTTGCTCTTTTTGTGTTTTCTTCTTACGCTTATTTTACAAATATGTATGAAGATGCCTTTATGGGTGAAATGGGAATTGTTGATGTAAGTTTGGAAGCCTATTTTGAAACAGTGACACAATCAAGCAATCTAGCATCAGCTAGTGATGTGACCTTTGATACACATACAATTACATCAGTTGTAATAGATTTATCTGTTTATACGGATGGGTCAACGATAAGAATTGATAATTCTAATAGTAATGAAGGGTATTTAACAGTATCAGGTACTCCTACGGCTAATTCTTTGGTTGTTTTGGAAGACTTAACTTATGAAGCTCCGGGACAGACTATAACTATTGATCAAGTTGTTTTAGAAAATATTCCTGCTAATGAAGTTGTAATTTCATCATCAAACAAGTACACTGCAACTGATTTAGGATTTGTTGCTTCAACACATACCATAACTTCATCTACAACGAATTTATCTGTATACGCTGATGGAGATACCATTAGAATTTTTAACTCAAATAGCAATGATAGGCATTATACCGTATCTGGAACACCTACCTCAACAGCTTTAGTGGTAGTAGAGGATTTAACAAATGAAACGGCGGGAACTTCAATTTCAATTGATAAAGTTGTTACAAAACCTGGTGTATATCATATAAATATTGTTTCTTCCGGTAACGAGAGTTATTTTGAAGATTTTAGATTGATAGTATATGTTTACAGCAGTTTAGGAACTTATTTAAGAGTAAAAATGCATGAACAATTAACACTTACATATACTGATTATCAAGGAGATATTACTGAGTTATCAATTCTTTTTGATGGTTATATGCCTTTTAAATATAATACAACGAACTGGTATGATAATCGTATTAATGATAATTATTTGTATTATAAATCACCAGTGGAACGAATCGATGAATTTACACCAACAGAATTACCGTTGATATCCGAATATTTTTCAACTCAAGATTACGCAACAAGTCCTCCGGGATATTCTCTTCAAATTGCCTTTTCAATAGAAGCCGTGCAGTTTATTGGGGGACCGGAAGAAGTTTGGGACTTAACTACTAAGCCTTGGGATGGATTAACGTGGTAGGAGGAAAGTACTATGTCTATTATTAGAAGAAGAACTAGAAAAAATAAAATAAAGCACATAATTGTGCTGTTTTTAGTCTTTGTCTTTTCTCTTACAACATCTATATTTTTCTTAGAAGCAAATCCTGTCATTAACGCACAGGGACAAATTGATACAGTCGATATTCTAAAATTTGACGGAGTTTTTGATTGGGAAGAAACGTTAGATGTACAAACATCAAGTACAGATTATATGACATATAGTGTTTTTAGAGATACTTACTGTAAATGGGATGATAACACTTATAGCCCTTCTGCATGTGCATCAGCTGCTAATGGTAAAAAAATTAGATTTGATACCGCAGAAGAATTATTTAGATTTTCAAAAGACGTTTCATTTGATGAAATATATTTAACAGGAACACCTTCTGAAAACTATAAATTATCTGATGCTAAAATTGCAGTATTGTTATCTCTAAATTATGTTTTAGGAAATAACATAGATTATTCAGTTATGGCATCAAAAGCTTTTATTCCTATTGGTTATGCTTTTAGTGATATTGCATTAAATGTTTATGAAAGATCTTTTACAGGTACTTTTGATGGCCAAGGTTTTGTCATTTCAAATTTATATTTAGCTGGCTATGATTACTTAGTTTACGTGGATACATCTGAACCAACAACCCCTATTGATATTGCAATGTCGGAACATTATTCTATGTTTAATTACAACGAAGGTTCTATTAGAAATTTAGGGCTTGTAAATCCAAACTTAGAAATTCTAGAATTAAATACAGATATTACTAAATTATCGAATTTAGTTGGTTTTAATATGACCAATATTTATACACAGAGTGATATATCATTTACAAGTTCAACAAAAACAATAGCTTCAACATTAATTGATTTATCAATGTTTGAAGCAGGAGATTTGGTTCAAATAGATGGTTCTACTAGCAATGATGGTATTTACACCGTAACAGGAACACCTACAGCAAATTCAATTACAGTTTTAGAATCCTTAACAGATGAATCAGCCGGAACTAGCATCGATTTAGCAAAACCAGGTGTTGTTGAAAATGTTTATGTTCAAGATACAAGAACTTCTGTTACTAGTGCTGGGATGAGATATTCCGTAGGTACTGCTTCAGAGGACTTCCAAGCGGCTGGTATTTTACATACCAACCAAGGAATTTTTAGATCTGCTTATTATATGTCAAAAGTAGTAATGAATGGTTACTATATTAATAAGTTTAGTGTTCAACCGGTTATTTATACGAATAACGGAACAGTTAGTAATTTGGTTTATGACTCAGAAGTTTATCTTCTATACGTAACAGTAAACTCACAAACTTTCACGATTGATACACCAAATGGGATAGCTACAGGTGAAACAACAGCTACCCTTAAATCACATAGTTCATCACTAAATGCTTTAACTCATGAAGAAAATGGTCAAACGAAACATATATGGTATTTTTATAATACGGATGGTTATCCATTATTAAATGGTTTTGAATATGATGCGGTGAATGAAGTGTATTGGATTGACGATGAAATTGATTTTGCTTTCTTCGCTAAAGTGATTCAATTCTTAACAGTTAATTATGATACAAATGGTCTAAAATACTCAGCTTCAAAATTTTTACTTAAGAATAACATAGACATGTTGGTGCTAGCCCCTGAGGCTTATGAAATACCTTCTTCTACATTTGCAGGTGAACTATCAGGATTAAATCCTGCGGCAGGAGACTTAAGTGAAAATCATTATATTTACAATTTGACCATTTCGGATGGAATTGTTAAAGGAGAAGAAATTTATGCTGGTTTATTCAGTACTTTAGGTGCGGGGTCAGTAGTAAGTGATTTGAATTTTTCACAATCTACAGTTAGCTTTAATGATACTGAAGATCATTATTCTAAAGATTTCTTCATTGGTGCGCTTGCCGGTAAAATGACAGGTGGTACTATTGAAAATGTCTTAATAGACGTTGATGTTTCTTTGGGAACACAGGCACTTGGGAAAACCTATGCAGGAACCGTTGTTGGAAAAGCTTCTGGTCATATTAAAAACTTATCAAATTACGGTAGCTTATCTGGAAACAATCACGTTTATATTTCTCCTTACAACATTGAACCTACATTTTATATGGGAGGTATTGTTGGAGCTGCAGAAACTTCTCAATTAATTCTTGAAGAAGTTATTAATAATGGGGATATAAACGGTTTACAAACAGCTTCAGTCTTTACCTTAGAACCAGGCTCAACAGAAGCTTCCATATTTATTGGAGGAATTATTGGGTATTTAAATAATACCTTAGGTTCTGAACATCAGTTAATTGATGTTGCTAATAAAGCAGATATATATATTAAGAGTTTCTTGAGCTCAGTATCTCTTCCATCTTATCAATATGTTGGTGGAGTATTTGGACGTCTTGATGGCGTTGCTCCAATATTAGAAGAAGATTCAAGTTATCAATTTGCGAATTTATATAATAGTGGAATAATTTATCATACCTACTCCTCTACAGGAGCTGATATTACATCAGCTGGTATTGGAGTCAATAACGCAAGTGAAGCAATTGAGTATGCTTTACTCTTTAACCATGCGGCTTATGATTTTACTGAGGGAGCAGCGGATCATACACAAACTCAATTTAAATACGCGGCGTTAATTTATGATATTTCAAGTAGTGATGTAACAATATCAAGAGCTTATAATTATGCGGATTTTAGTTTTGATAAAAACATTTACGACGAAATCGGACTATTATATTCTTCAAAAAATGATAATACGACCTTGCTAAGGTTTGTAGCTAATTATGGAGATATTAACTATATGAACAATTCAGGGATTACTCAAATTACTTTAGCGTCGGATTTAAATATTGGAGGTATTACTTTAGAATCAAGTGTTAATTATGCAAATGTGTATAATTATGGAGAAATAAATGTAGTAAATTTAAATATAGGAACATACAGCTTACATGTTGCTGGTTTTGCAACGGACTTAGCAACGGATCACTATATTAAAAGATCGTTAAGTGATAGTGATATAACAGTAGCTGAAATTACTGGATCAGGCAATATTTATATTGGCGGAATTGTTAACATTAATTACGCTGGTGATTTACAAGATGCAGGCCAATCGACAACACAACCGGTAGCTACAGAAGGTATCATTGATACCATGAATTCAGGTACAATATCAACATCTTACGGAGTTGTAGGAGATGGGTTATATGGGATTCTTTCAACAAGTAATACCTTTATTGGTGGTGTTGCAACACTTAATAAGGGGTCTATACAAGATGCTGGTAATTTAGGTGATATATCTGCGGCAAACTTGAACTCATCAAGCGCATTTACTTATGAAACAGATTCTTCTTATGCGGGTCTAGTAAAAACATATAATTCAGGAATAGTTGCAGGAGGTATTTCTGCAATGGTTATTGGTGGGACATCTAGAATTTATGACTCAGCGAATAATGGTAATGTTCTTGTTACAGCTTATAAATATGTGAGAGCAGGAGGAATTCTTGGAGTATCACTTTATAGAGAGTCAAGTGTAGGTGGAATTACTTCAGGAATGGGCTTATCTAATGATATTCAAAATTCAATTTTATCAAATGGTGTAAATCTTGGTAATATATCGGCTATCTCAAATACAATAGGAAGCTATAGCACATCTTCTACAACAACAGGTAGTTATTATATGTCTATTAGTGAAAATTCACCTTACATATCAAGTTTAACAATACCAAAAGTAACTACAACAGTTGGGTCTGGACAAAGACCAGAAATTTATTCTTCAGCTGGTGGAGTTATTGGGTATGGATTAAGTTATATGCAACGAATGTTAAACCACGGTACTATTTCAGCGACTGACGTTGCTGGTGGTGTTGTAGGTGCTACTTATGTTTTAGGAGACAGTACAACAACCGTTAATATAACAACAGCGATTAATTATGGAACGATAGCGGCTATAGATAACTCAGATGTAGCGGCGGGTATAGATAAATTTGAAATGTCGTATTCTAACATTTCAAGTAATTATATGAGTGAGTCAGAATTTAATGACTTTGTTTTCCCATCTGGCTATTCTAGAGAATACCCTGAGGGAAAAAGAGGATTCGGTGGAATTTTTGGTAGACTTCAAAGAGGAACAAATGGAGTCATGACTAACTCTGGAGGAGCTTTTGACTTTATTGTTAATGCTAATGAAGACGTAGACTTAATTGGTCGTCTTGATCAAGTTTCTAACTTTTCTATTTCAGGTCGTTATTTTAGATTCAGTGGAGCGATTTATTACTCAGCTAAATACGATGATACAACTCAAAATGTATTCACAGGATTTAGGATGGGTTACTACAACTCAGGTACGGTAACTAGTTATAATACTGTTACTGATATTGTTTATGCGGATTATAACGGCTATATTATGTATCAAGTCGGAATTACAAACAACTATTTGTATGAATCGCCTACTGTTTATGAGGGATATTATTATGATACAACTCCGGCTTCTGTGGGGAGTACGGGAAATGCTGGGTATATAGGTGGTATTCCTGTGCCTTGGATTACAGAAGATCCTAACGATGTTAGAATAACTGATAGCGATACGGAGTACATGTATGATCCAGATTTCGCAATGAGAACAGATTCAGATTTAACAGAATATATTTATTTTATGACAAATGACTTACTAGCTACTAGATTTACCTCTACAAGACCTAATGGTATGTATGTTTTATCAACAACAGCTGGTCAATCATTTGGATTGGTTTTACCAAGAAATATTGATATAGATTATATGAGACCTATTGATGAAGACTATTCAGGCTTTATCTCTTTGTTGATGGATTATGATGTGGTATCTCCGCTTATTAAAGAAAACTTCTCAACAGAAATCGAGACTGGTTTTGATAATTTAAAACAAACAAACTTTAATGATAAAGCTGAAGTAGTTGCTTCAGAAACCACTAATGTTATTTTAACTGAAAGTGGCGGTAGTTCAAACGTACTTAATAATCCAGATGTAGATTATGTAAATATGGAATTAACCTATACAATCAGTATTGAAGCCTTCAATCCAGCACAAACAACAGCTTCCTTTGCTGTTACAAGCGCCTTGACTTCGTCAGGATCGCTAATTGCGAGAAGAGCTTATGATCAATATAGTGGAGTCCCTACTAATTCTCAATTAGAAGCATATAGACTTTTACTTTATCCAGAAAGAGCACTAGGGATATCTACGAGTTATGCTGCTGATTTGGATATAACCTTGCCTAGTCAATCAATAACCTCTAATACAAGTCCTCAATCCGTTGGATTTTTCTCTGTCTATTCTGAGGCATTTTTAGGAGATGATTTATATGCAAAAACCGCATATTATAATGATTATGAAGTATTCATCATTTTTACACCCGGTTCTGCATATTTAACTGGTACAACTGAAATTGAAGATGTTGCTTTTAATGGTGGTTCTCAAGTAACAGTAACTGACCCAACCGACCTGAGATTATTAGGAAATGTGAACAGTTTAGGTAGTATTACCTTGTATTTTGAAGATAACAAAGGTATTTTAGCCCAAGACTATGATTTTAAGAGCAATTTTGTGATATATTATAGTGGAACAGTTTTGAGCAGTAGTTATTATACTGTGAGTTCTAATCCAGTAGATATTAGTGGTGGAATTGGCTATTATAATATAACATTTACATTTACGAACACTTCAAAAGCTGGGGATTACTATTTTGAATATAGTTACTTCCCGACTTCAACCACATTTACGACTTATTTTGATAAGGCAGCTTCAACAGGGTCAAGTATTACTTCATTTAATTATTATTCCAATCAATCTTCGGTTTCCATTGTTAGTAGTACTATTACCTCTTATGTAAATGTAGGCTATCCACTTGAAGATTATATGGATACTTCAACAACGAACTTTACAGAAACGATTAATGGTTCATTACCAAATTATCAATCAAATTATACCTATAATATTGACTTCATGACATCAGGCACTTTAGTCATAAGTGAATTCGCATCAGTAATAAGTGCTAAATTAGTTTCAGTGTCGATTACAAATGGATATAAAACATATCAAATGGAATATATTGTTGAGGCAGAAAATGGGTCTCAAACAATTTATACTCATAATTTGATTGAGAGATCTGTGGATTTAGTTTCAGTTTTAAAAAATGGAAACAACGTTTTACTTTCAAACATCCACACATCAAGAGAAGCTGAATCAACTGAATTTACAGTAGATTTAGGCTTTGATCAAACATTAAATCTTACAGAGAATTTATACGAAATAGACCCTGGTGCGTATTCATATTTGGATATAGATGTAACAGGAACTACGAATGATGGTTTAACAACTTATACACCGGTGGAAATCATAGGGATGACCTATGATGCCACTGATTACTTATATATTTATTTTAGTTATGAAACCTTACCAGGAATTTATACCTTTAGTTTCACCTATTATCGAGATGGTTCATTAACAGATTTTATAACCTTTGCATCTGATTTAGTTATCGTTAAAGATTTAGGAACGGATGCTTATTTATCTGATTTAAAGTTTTCAGACATTGCGACAGAAACCACTTATCCGGATATTTATGTAGCAAACTCGGATGGAACACATAAATCATCTGCTTATAATCCACTAATTTATTTTGGTGGTATAGATTATGATGAAGCAGATGAATTTGGAGAAAGTTATTTTCATGTAGATGGTAAAGTAAATAATGTCCCACTGGATTATTATTTACCATATATGCTTGATTACTTGCCTTATGGGGCAACGATATCCAGACATGCTTACGATTGGAATACATCATCTTGGTATTGGACAGATGAAGCAGATTCTAATTCAACAGGAACTGAAATTGATCAGTTATATACAAACTTTACTTTATATCCTGATACTGGTACAGAGCCAAATGAAGGTGATTTTGTTAAAATTGAATATAGAGTAACAGCCGAAGATGGCTTAACAAATGTTTATTACTTTGTTTCTGTTACGGATATTACGTTTAACTTAACTGTTATATTTGACATATATTATTGTACTGGTGCTGACGAAGGAACATGTTCATTGGCTAAAGACTCCGTAGATTTCAATAATGAGTTAGTTATTATAACAGTGAAGAACTTAGATACTAATGGAGACGCTGACACACTAAGTAGTGATGATCCAGATGATTTCCCAAGTTTCACAACTGTAAATGCTTTGAATAATAGAATGACACAATTCTTCTATACATCATTAGCAGATTACGAATATAAATTCGGTAGAAATATGTCAGGCTTTTATGCTTTTGATGTTGAATTACAATTAGATCAATACTTAAATGATTTATATACTTATGAAATTAAGTTTGGCGAGTTTTATCTAGCTGACTTTGATGTTGGGTTAGGATTAAATGGTAAATATTATTATATTGGACCATCGGTAACGATGAGGACGAGACGTTTTAATGTTTATATTAGAGAAGTAGCGATACCAGAAACAGATGCTCCATTTGGATTATTTGATTTCTTTAAATCATGGTTCTATGAATAATACGAGGTGAGTTATGGCGAAGAATAAAGAAAAAAATAATTTAAAGAGAAACAGTCTGACAAACAAAATTGTAAGTTTGACCGTTTTTCTTGATGCTTTGTTTTTGGTCCTAATACTCTCCTTATCTATTTTATTGTATATGGTTAACCAAAACCAAACGAGAGATACCAATGCGTCTTATCAAAACGAGATACTGGTAGCTGCTTTTGAAGATGTGTTTGATAAAGTTGAAACTGATGTTCACAATTTAGCAACTGATTCTGATATCATTGCTTACATTAACTATGTCAACACAGGGGCAGATGCAATATTAGCTCCAGGAGATGCAAATTATAACTTATATTCTAGTTACTTAGTGCAATCTGCAGCAGTAGTTGATTATCAATCTGAAGAATTATACGGCTTAGTATATATTGCTTCAGGCTCTAATTGCTCAACAGGAACAGATGGCTGCGCTATTTCACATGAAGGAGTATTATCAGGTGATGACTGGAAATTATCAGAAAGAGCTTGGTATTTGGAATTGTTAGGTATAACAAAAATATTAACAAACCCATATGAAGATGCTTTATCTGGTGATTATACAATTACTTATGTTGAAAGAGTATTCGATGGAACAGATATGATAGGTTATGTTGGAATTGATATCTATTTAGATACTTTAGCAGAAGTATTTCATTCTATAACACTAGAAAAACTTCCTGAAAACAACGAAGTAATCATTTTTACTGACCTTGAAGAAAATCCTAGATTAATCTATTTTTCCGGAGAAACCTATTCAGATTACTTTATGCAAAGTTCACTAAATTATGCTCAAATAGATAATCTAAATGATTATGGTGACAGAGGAATTTCATATATTTTAGAAAACTTTGATACGAACAATCAACTTAAAGGAAATTTCTTAGAAGGGGAAAATTATGTTATACTTTCCTCAGAAGTTGAAAATACAAATATAAGTGTTGTGACAATGTTTTATGTTAATCAATTAATCGAAATAGAAGTAATGTTTATTATTTTGGTAGCGATAGCTGCCATTATGGTATTTATTATTGCTATTATTACAACCAAACAAGTGAGAAAAGCACTGAGCCCAATTGATACGATTTTAGAATCAATTGAAAAAATTAAAAATGGAAATTACGATGTTAATGTAGATATTAAAGGCGCCTTAGAACTGAGACATATTGGCGATGCCATAAATATCATGTCAAAAGAGATAAATAAGCAAGTTAAAATTACATACGAAAGTTTAGCATATGATGTCTTAACTGGACTTAAAAATAGAGCATCTTCTGCAGCAGAAGTAGATGCAACAATCTTTAAGTTAGATAATAGATCAGCTGTTTGTTTGATTCAAGTTGACAACTTAAAAAATATTAATGTTACAAAAGCTCAAATGATGGGTGATAACTTGATTAAAGCAATTGCTGATGAATTGAAACATGTATTTAGAAGTGATGAAACATTATTCTCTAATGGTGGGAATGAATTTGTTTATATTAAAGAAGATATTAAATCATTGGAAGATGTTGAATATTCATTAAATAGATTATTAATGCACTTTAAAGAACCAATAGTGTTAAAAAATGTAAGAGCTGAAATTAAGTTTAACGTTGGGGTTTCAATTTATCCAACAGATGGACAAACTTTAGATGAATTAATTAAAAAATGTGATACTGCCTTATTCAAAGCAGCGGAAGCTAGTTATAAAAAAATCATTTTTTATAATGAAAAAATCGCTAGATCAGTGAATTATCAATCAGAAATATCTGAACAACTTGCTCAAGCGATTAAGAACGAACAAATCTATTTAAAATATCAGCCTTTGATTACAAATTCTAATGAAATATATGGATTTGAAGCTTTAGCAAGATGGACATCTCCAACACTTGGTGAAATTGGTCCTCAAATATTTATTGCTAATGCCGAAGAATCATATCTAATTATCCCAATTGGAACTTGGATTTTAAGAAAAGCTTGTTTTACTCAAGTAGAATTGAAAGAAAAATATGGTATAAATTATATTATGAGTGTCAATGTGTCTCCGGTTCAGATACTTCAAAGAGATTTCGTAGATATTGTGAAGAAGATAATTAGAGAAACAGATATCAACCCTGAATTCTTGACTTTAGAGATTACCGAGTCATTATTCTTAGAAGCCACTGTTTTATTGGAAGATACCATTGAACAATTACACAAATTAGGTATTAAATTATCATTAGATGATTTTGGTACTGGTTATGCATCATTGACTTACTTAAGACAAATCAACTTTGACAATCTAAAAATAGATAAAACCTTCGTTGATGGAATCTTTGCAAATATTAAAGATCATAGAATTATTGGTACCATCGTTTCCTTAGTTCATAACCTAGATATGAAAGTGATTGCCGAAGGTGTTGAAACAAGGAAACAATATGAATATTTAAAAGAAATATCTACAGATGTTTTCCAAGGTTATATTTTCTCAAAGCCATTGGCTATTGATGATTTGAATAAATATATTACTAAATTTAATTCAATTCCACTTCACAAACGTCAAGATATATTCAAGGCTTTAAAGGAATAGGGGGCTAGTATGAATCTAATTAAATTATTCGCTGCTGCAAATGCTGCTGAAGCATTTGAACTTGTAACTGCGGCTGTCTTGGTTATCATTACTATTGTTGCTCTATTTTTCTTATATCGAAATTTATCTAAAGAAATCTCTGAATACAGAAGAAATCGCGATGCGATGAGAAAACGCGATGAAGATTCTGAAAATTCAGATTCTGAGGAAGATGAGTTAGACTTAGACAGCAAAGAATTCAAAGATATGCATTTATTCAATCAAATAAATGCTTCGATTGAAAGATCACCAGAGGGAAGTTTATCTGCGCTTTATAGTATTGACCTGGATGATTTTAAAAATGTATGTGAAGACAAATCTGAAAAAGATATCGCTAAAATCAAAAACGAACTTACAAAGAGACTTAAAAAATTCGGTGGAAAGCACTCTATTTCTGGTCTTTTAGATGATGATTCATTCTTGTTCTATTATTTTGGACAAATAGATGCAGAAAGCTTAAGCGAAATGGGTGAAGGATTATTAAAAATAATCCGTGAACCAATTAAAACCGGAAATGTTAATTTGACAGCTTCTGTTGGTGTTTGTATTTTTCCATATGATGGAATTAATGCAGAACGTTTATTTAAAAACGCTCAAATAGCCGTTTATGTAGCTAAAAAAACTGGTAAAAACCAATTACATATGTACTCTGAAGATTTAATAGACTCTGAACAGTATAATACAAAATATTATCAAGAAATTAAAAAATCAATATCTAAAGATGAGTTCTTGTTATACTATCAAACGATAGTAGATGTAAAAACAGGTAAAATTATAGGTTTAGAATCTCTTTTGAGATGGAATCACCCTGACAAAGGAATATTACCTCCTTCTAAATTCATCAATGTGATGGAATTAACAGGTGATATTACTTGGTTTGGTACATGGGGATTTGAAAAAACAGTTAAGCAATATAAAGACTGGGTTACTAAAACAAGGATTGGTGATTTATTTATTTCAACCAATTTAAGTCCGAAACAATTAGAAGTTGAAAACCTAGCAAAACAATTTTTTGATATTACGAAAAAGTTTGGCTTAAGTCCGGAAATGTTTTGTTTAGAAATAAACGACTATTATGCTATGGAAAGTTCGAAGAAAGCAGTTCAAAACCTAGTTAATTTCCGTAAATATGGCTTTAGAATCTCTATCGATGATTTAGGGCCTAATTTCGAGATAGTAGCTGATATGGGAAGAATACCTGCCGGTATCGTGAAGATTAGCAGAAACAACGTTTTACACATTATGGATGACGGTGCAAACACCGGATTCATGAAAAGAGTTATTAAAGAAGCTAAAGACAAGTCAAAAATAATTGTAGCTGAAGGGCTAGAAAATGAAGAAATGATTAAAAAGATTTATGACTTAGGAATAAGATTTATGCAAGGATACTATTTCAATCAACCTAAATCGGTTATTGAAATTGAAAAGATGATTATGAAATCACCTTGGAATATGAGTAGTTTCCAAAACATTATTGAATAATAAATAACAAAATAAAAAAGGAGCAAAAATTTGCTCCTTTAATTTTTAAACATTCCGTTTTGTAACAATTTCATTGTTTCATTAACAACAAAGTCAATATCTACATCGTCCGCATCTTTTTTAAAGATAATTTGTAACCCAACAAAGTTAGAAATTCCCATTAATACATAAGCTATCGTTTCTAAATCGAGATCATCTCTGATTTCTCCTGATTCAACATGATGTTTTAAATGATGAATATAGGATTGTGCAAAAGAAGAGTAGTAGTCTTTAAATATCTCATAGTCAACAAATAAAGATTCCCATATGATTTTATATGAAAGGGGATCTTTTTTTGCATATTGAATAAATGCTTTTAATCCTTCTCTTTCAATTTCAATTCTCGTATTATAGTTTTTTGTTGCTTCTACAGCAGATTTTCGAATGTTAATTCGATATTCTTCTAGTAGAAAAAGATACAAAGCAAGTTTGTTGTCAAAGTAGATATAGAAAGTTCCTGCAGCTACTTTAGCTTTCGCGATTATATCATTAATAGAGGTGGATTGATAGCCATCTTTAGCAAAAAGAACTTTACCTGCTTTAATGATCTTTTTAAAAGATCTTTCGCCCACTTTTGTCTTTGGTGGTCGACAATTCAAATTTTCCATATTATCACCAATAACATTGTATATTACACCGTGAAATAATACAAGTGGATTATGAAAATTTTTTCATGTGAATTGAATTTCATATTTACATCACAAATGAAAACTTTCATTGCTTTGTCAAAAAAAACGCTATTTTTAGAGGAAAACAAAATAAAACACTGTATACGGGTGTATTCATTAAACTATGAAAATATTTTTATTTCATGAAAGCGCTTGACATTTTGACCAAAAATGGCTAAAATGTAATTAGCAATATGAATAAAAATTCATATATTATAAAACAAATAAATATCAGGAGGATAGAAGTGAAAGAAAAAGTATTTATTGTTGGCGCTAAAAGAAGCCCTATCGGCTCTTTTTTAGGTACGTTAAAGGATGTGCATCCAAAAGATATGGGTGTTCAAGTGTTATCAAAATTGTTAGAGGAAACTAGAGTTCCTAAAGAAGAAATTTCTGAAGTCATCGTTGGTAATATTTTACCAGCTGGAATTGGACAAGGAATTGCAAGACAAATTTCAATAGGCGCTGGTATTCCAGATGCAGTACCTGCTTATTCATTAAATATGGCATGTGGTAGTGGTATGAAATCTATTATGAATGGATATATGGGAATTCAAACAGGTTTTTCGAAAATAGTAGTAGCTGGTGGTGTGGAGTCAATGTCATTCGCTCCATATTTAATACCTGGAAAAGCAAGATCTGGTATGAAGTTTGGTAATTTTGAAGTGCAAGATCATATGATACTAGACGCTTTGACAGACGCTTTTGGAGATATGCATATGGGAGTTACTGCCGAAAATATCGTAGCGAAACACAGTATATCAAGAGAAGCACAAGATGATTTTGCTTATAAATCTCAACAAAAAGCTTTAAAGTCTATTGAAGAAGGTAGATTTAAAGATGAAATTACACCAATAGAAATTAAAACGAGAAAAGGTGTTGTTGTTTTTGATACAGATGAGTATCCAAATACAAAGACAACTCCAGAAATCTTAGCTAAATTAAGAGCTGCATTCGTAAAAGATGGATCAGTAACAGCTGGAAACTCATCAGGAATCAATGATGGGACTTCATTTACAATTATAGCTAATGAAGAAATGGTGAAAAAATACGACCTTGAAGTTTTAGCAGAAGTAATAGCAATCGGACAAGGTGGAGTTGACCCAAGTGTTATGGGACTTGGTCCTGTTCCTGCTATAAGAGATGTTTTGAAAAAAGCCAAAATGAATTTATCACAAATAGAACTAATTGAATTGAATGAAGCATTTGCTGCACAATCAATTGGCGTGATTACAGAATTAGCAGAAGAACATGATTTAACAATGGACGAAATATTCGAAAGAACTAACGTGAATGGTGGAGCAATCGCTCTTGGTCATCCAGTTGGAGCTTCAGGTAATAGAATCGTTGTTACGTTATTACATGAAATGATTAAAAGAGATAATAAATTAGGTTTAGCTAGTTTATGTATCGGTGGCGGTATGGGTACTGCTGTAATTATAAAAAGAAAGTAGGAAAAACTATGAAATTAGATGGTAAAGTTGCTGTTGTAACTGGCGGAGCTAAAGGAATAGGGATGGAAATCTGTAAACAATTGGCTCAAGAAGGCGCAAAGGTAATCGCTTGTGATATGGGCGAAATGACATATGAAATGAAAAACGTAGATTACTATAAATTAAATGTAGCTGACGCAGAAGGTTGTAAGACGTTCTATGATGAAGCTGTTGAGAAGTATGGTAAGATTGATATATTGGTAAATAACGCTGGTATAACAAGAGATTCAATGACAAGAAAAATGACAGATGATCAATGGAATCTTGTATTAGACGTTAACTTAAAAGGTGTGTTTAACCTAGTAAGATATATCGGACCACAAATGGAAACAATTGGCGGAGGATCTATCATTAATATTTCTTCTGTAGTAGGTATATTTGGTAACATTGGTCAAGCAAATTATTCAGCTACAAAAGCTGGTATGATTGGTTTAACAAAAACATGGGCTAAAGAATTCGCTCGTAAAGGTGTTCCTGTAAGAGTAAACGCAATTGCACCTGGATACACGATGACAGATATTTTAAAAACTGTTCCTCAAGATTTATTAGACAAGTTTGCAAGCTTAACGATGCTTAAAAGACTAGGTCAACCTGAAGAAATAGCTAAAGTTGTATTATTCTTAGCTGGTAGTGATTCATCATACATTACAGGACAAACTCTTCAAGTTGATGGGGGAATGAGACTTTAATAAATATTTACGAAAAGAGTGATTTATATGAACAAAACAAATGTAGGAATTGTTGGTACGGGTATTTATATACCCAAAAACCAAGTTACCGCTAAAGAAATCAGCGAAGGCACTAATGGTGTTTGGGCTGAAGAAGCAGTGTATCAAAAATTAGGTATCAAAACTAAAGCAGTTCCCGGAGAAAATGATGGAACACAAGAAATGGGAGTTTTAGCCGGGCTTGATGCGATAAAGAATACTGGGATTAACCCAGAAGACATCGATGTTATCATCTGTGTTGGTGAAGAATGGAAAGAATATCCTTTGACTACTTCAGCTTTATATATCCAAGATAAAATTGGAGCTGTAAATGCTTGGGGTATCGATGTTGCAAATCGTTGTTGTACAACAGTTTCAGCAATGAAGATGGCAAAAGATATGTTAATCGCTGACGATGATATTCACATGATTATGGTGGTAGGCGGATACAGAAATTGTGATTTTGTAGATTACGCTGATAAGAATATGTCAATGATGTATAACTTAGGTGCTGGAGCCGGCGCTATAATATTAAAGAAGAATCACAATAGAAACTTATTGTTAGGTTCTCATATCATCGCCGATGGCTCTTTATCTAGAACTGCCGGTGTTGAAATTGGTGGTACAGCAAATCCAATTACTCATGAAAATCTAGAAGAGTCTAGAAAATCATTAAGATTAATGGACCCTGTTAAAATGAAAAACAGATTGAATCAAGTTTCTATGCCGAACTGGTTTAAATGTATCGACAAATCATTAGAAAAATCAAATCTTGAAAGAAAAGATATTGATTATCTAGCAATATTACATATGAAAAGATCTGGTCATGATGGAATGCTAGAAACTTTAGGATTAAAACAAGATCAAGCAATATATTTAGAAGATTACGGACACATTGGTCAAGTAGACCAAATCTTATCACTGCACCTTGCTCTGGAACAAAAGAAGGTGAAAGAAGGATCAGTGATTTGTATGATAGCAGCTGGAATAGGTTATGTTTGGGCAGCTAACAATATCAAGTGGGGTGAAGCTTAATGTTTATAACCGAGGGATTTTGGAGAAGTATCATCCTATTTATATTAGGATTGGTAGTTGTTTATTTCATTCTCAATGTAACGGTATTTAAAAAACTTCAAAACAAGAGTAAAGCACAGAATATTCTGTTGAATGTATTTGTTTTCTTAGGGGTATTATTCTTGTTTTATAAGTTATACTCAGTAATACCGGAAATAATCAATCCGCCACAATTTTACGCACAAAATATTCTTAACAGAACATTATACGTTTGTGTATTAGCCTTAGCAACAACAGGAATTGTTTTAATTTTTAAAACATCCAATACAACAAACTTTGCACAAGGTATGATTGGTGCAGTAGGAGCTTTTGTGGCTGCTAAACTCGTTATATATTTTACAGCTACTTATACAACGATGGGTAATACACCAATGATATTATTAGCATTAGTTGGCGGAGCACTAGTGGCTTTCTTGCTTGGAGTTTTTGTTGACGTAGTTATTATTAGAAATTCAAAAATGCCTACAGTTGTAGGAAAACAAATGATTACAATGGGGCTTGTATTAATTTTTACTGGTGTCATTCCGCTAATTTTTGGAACAATACCTATGAGTGTTCCAAAATTAGTATATGGAGATAATATTGCATTTACATTATTAGGATTAGAATTAGTGATTACACCAAACGCATTAGCGGCTTTAGTAATAACTATTGTTGTATTAGGTATTCTATTTATAATGCTTAGAGTAACTAAGTGGGGATTAGGAGTAAGAGCGACAGCATCTAACGAAGTAGTTGCTTCTATGATGGGTGTAAATACAAAAATGATTACTGCTATGAGTTGGGGTATTGCTGGATTATTGGGTGGTATTGCAGCTACGATGTGGGCACCTAACACATCAAGTGTTGGAGTTGACTTAATGATTCCAACCCAAGTAAATGGGTTTATGGCAGCTATCTTAGGTGGTTTTGGTTCTTTTGTAGGACCACTTATCTCAAGTATGCTAATTCCTGTATTAACAGGTTTATTATCTTTTGTGGCTCTAGGTTGGGAAAATGCAGTAGTATATGCTGTTATCCTTGCAATTGTTTTATTTAAGCCTTTAGGTTTATTTGGAAAACAAGTAGCGAAGAAGGTGTAAATATGATATTACAAAATAAAATGTGCGCTGAAAGAAAAGCGAAATTAAATGCAATTAAAAATCATCCATACTTTGGCTTTGTAGTCATTACATTCTTAATGCTAATTGTTCAATTGCTTAGAGTATCTGGTTTAGATATTCCAGTAGTGTTACTAAGAGCATTTGGATTTACAATGATTTATATTATTATTGCCTTAGGATTTAGTATTTTACTAGGGTATGGTGGATTAGCATCATTAGGAACAGCAGGATTTGTTGGAGTAGGAACTTATGTCGTTGGGTATTTGACAAATCAATTTGAAATGTCAATTTTCCTAATTGTTCTAATCACAATAGTGGGAGCTGTAGTTATTGGTACAATTGTTGGTTTTATCTCTTTAAGAATTGAAGGGATGTATCTAGCAATCATCACCTTAGGCTTATCAGAAATATTAAAAGAAGTATTTAAGAATGCTACCACAATTACGAATGGAACAAATGGATTAAGTCTTGGTACGATTGTAATATTTAAACAAGCTATTGAGCTTAATCATAATGCTATATTCATTGTGATAGCTTTGATTATGTTATTTATAATGATTATTACCTTAAACCTAATGAAGAGTCCGACTGGGAGAGCGCTTCTCGCTATGAGAAACTCGCAATCAGCCGCTCAAGCAATGGGAGTAAGTATATTCAAATATAGATTATTAGCATTTATTACATCAACTGTTTATGCACTCCTTGGTGGGGTGTTATATATGACTTATATTGGATTCTCAATCCCGTCTACATGGAGCTTAGGATTCTCATTGAATATTCTAGCTGCAGTTATTGTTGGTGGATCACAATCAATATACGGAATTGTATTAGGAACATTTATGATTTTCGGATTAAATCTAGCTGTATTGCAACAAATTCCGCTTTTCGTGGAAAACCCAGCAATTTCAGTAGTGTTTAATGGGTTTTTGATTATCGCAGTTATTATGTTCTATCCTGGTGGTCTTATTAGGTTAATCAATTCCATGAACTACAAAATAAAGACAAATTATCAGTTGTGGAAGAAGAAAAGGAGGGCGTATATTTATGGCGACGATCCTGAGTAGCGTTAAAGTTTGGTATTTAAGTAAAAGGCTTATAAGTCACGAAACAAAACGAAACTTCAATAAGAACTTCCTTCCAATTAAAAAAACGGAATTAATAGAAAACTTCAATAAAAAGATAGAACTTTTAGAGTTAAAGAAGAAAAATGAATTATTACCTAATGAAATATCAGCAGGTATTCAATCAGACTTCTTAAAAAGAGAATTCGAAACAGCAATTCAAGAACTTGAAGAAAAATATTACTGGAAGAACAGAGCTTTAGTTCAAACACTTAAAAGAAAAAATATTCAAAGCGATGAAGAACTAAAGAAATTAGTTGAAGAAAAACAAGTGTTACTAGATGAAATCAAAAACAAATATTATCCAGAAGAGATAAATAAAGATCAAAAAGAAGAGTTTGTTGCAAAATGTGTAGCGATTGAAGAATCTTACGCTAAGAAAGCGGAGGAGTTAACTTTAAAACACAATGCAAAACTTGAGGAAATCGAAGCGAAAACAAATCATGCAATTGAAATGCGTGATGCAAAGATTTCAGAGATAAAAAAACAACTTGCAGCTTTAGATGTAAAGGTAGATAAAGGTATCCTTGCAGAGGGTGAATTACTTAAATTAGAGGACTTATCAATGCACTTCGGTGGGTTGAAAGCAGTTGATAAATTAAGTTTTACAGTTAAAGAGGGTGAAATATTTGGTCTTATTGGTCCAAATGGAGCGGGTAAAACAACAGTTTTTAACTGTATTACACGTTTCTATAAACCGACATCAGGGAAAATGCATTTTAAAAACAAGATTAATAACACAGTCGATTTAAATGAATTGGTTGTTCACAACATTATTAGAGAAGGTATCACAAGAACTTTCCAAAATGTAGAAATGATATGGGAACTTAATATACTTGAAAATCTTTTAGTTGCTGCTCACACTGAATATCGTTCAGGATTCTTTGGACACTTATTCAATTCAAGACTTCTAAGACATGAGGAAGTTGTAATAAAATCAAAAGCCTATAAGATATTAACGGATTTAGATTTATTGCAATATGCTTATCAATATCCAATGGGATTGCCTTATGGAATTCTAAAGAAGATTGAGTTAGCGAGAACATTAATGGTAAATCCAAAATTAATTATTCTAGATGAACCAGCAGCAGGGCTAAACGACGTTGAAACAGATGCCTTAGCTAAAACAATACATAAAATTAGGGAAGAATATAATACAACTATTTTCTTAGTTGAACATGATATGGGTCTCGTAATGGAAATATGTGATACTGTTTGTGCTATTTCATTTGGAAAGAAATTAGCTATTGGTACTCCAAAAGAAATTCAAAACTCTAAAGTAGTACGAGAAGCCTATTTGGGTGGTGAGTAAAATGGCTAAAATATTAGAAGTGAAAAACTTAATTGTTGATTACGGAGTAATAAGAGCAATTAAGGGAATCAATTTAAATGTTGAAGAAGGAACTATTGTAGCTATCTTAGGTGCAAATGGTGCCGGAAAGACATCAACAATTCGATCAATTAATGGTATTGTAAAAGCAGCTGAGGGTGACGTATTGTTCAAAGGAGATAAGATTACAAACCTTGAACCTTATAAATTAGCAGCTAAAGGCATTATTCAATCACCGGAAGGAAGATTAATTCTTCGAGGCTTAACGGTAGAAGAAAATTTATTCGTTGGAGCTTATTCGATTAAAAAAGAAGTGATTGAAACAATGGATGAACAAGGCAATATTACTAAAACAAAAAGAAGTGCGTCTCAGTTAAAGAAGGAAACCTTAAAAGAAATATATGAATTATTCCCAGTATTAAAAGAAAGAAGAAAACAACAAGCTTCTACTTTATCCGGTGGAGAACAACAAATGTTAGCTATCGGTAGAGCGTTAATGGGAAGACCTAAGTTATTACTTTTAGATGAACCATCACTTGGATTAGCACCGCTGATTGTTAAGGAAATATTTGATAAGATTCAACAAATTAAAGCAAAAGGAACAACAATTTTGATTGTAGAACAAAATGCATATCAAACACTGAAAATAGCTGATTATGTTTATGTGCTTGAATTAGGAAAAGTAAAATCAGAAGGTACATCAGAAGAATTATTAAAAGATGATCAGTTAGTAAAAGCCTATTTAGGTGGTTAATTATTGATAATAACCAGATTAGGAAGAAAATGGTTAATTATAGATACAAAAAAAATAAAAGGAGAGATAATTTTTATGAAGAAATTTGCATTATTATTTACATTAGCAGTATTCTCTGTAGCATTCATTGGATGTGGATCAGAAACTACTACTACTGAAGCTGCTACAACAGCAGCTCAAACAACTGCTGTGCAATTAGCACAAGGTGTTACAGACACAACTATTAAAGTTGGTAACACTGCAGCTACAACTGGATTTTTAGCTTTTGTTGGCTTACCTTTCAACGCAGCAATCGAAGCAGTGTTCAAAGAAGTAAATGACGCTGGTGGTATTGATGGTAGAATGATTGAATTCGTACATTATGACGATGAATTTGATCCTGCTAAAGGTGTTACTTTCACTGAAACATTAGTTGAAGATGACGAAGTGTTCGCATTAGTTGGACATTTTGGAACTGGTACTGTTGGAGCAACGCTTGATTATATTCAAGCTCAAGGTGTTCCTATGGTATATGCAGCAACAGGTATTAACTCATTATACTTTGAAGAATCTGTAGGTAATCCTGTTATGGCAGTTCAACCTATTTATTTAACAGATGGTAGAATTATGACTGCTCGTGCATTAACACAACCAATTTATGGTGCTACTAAAGATGCAGCATTTGCAGATACTGAAAAAATTGGTGTTCTTTATACAAATGATGACGCTGGTAATTCAATTAAAGCTGGTGTTTACGCTGAATTAGATGCATTAGGAATCGCAGACAACAGAGTATTTGATATCGCCGTTGATGCTGGTACTGTTGATGGTGCTGTTCAATTATTGAAAGCTTATGGAGTTTCAACTGTAATTTTAGCGATGAGCCAAGTAGCTTTCGCTTATACACTAACTTCAATGGATAACCAAGACTTAGAAGTTCCTGTATTCTCATCTTACGTTAACGCTGATATCGCAGCTGTTGACCATACACAATATTCTGTAAATCGTCCTATCTATACAAATGCATGGGTTGACGTATTCTCTACAGAAGGTCAAGCAGCAGTAGCTGATTATGTAGCTTGTATTCAAAATGCTGACTTAAGTGATGAATTAAAAGCAGCTTATATGACTGATGCTTATGCAACAGCTGGTTACATTGCAGCTAGAGTTTTTGTTGAAGGGTTAGAAAGAGTAGCAGCTAATGGTGATCCATTAACATGGGAAAACTATATTGCAGCTATGGAAGAAGGACCAATTGACATCCCAATGGGTGGAACAGTAGACTTCTCTGATGGAATGCGTTGGGGTATTGCTTCAATGTCATTACTTCAATATTCAGTTGGGGACAATCCTGCTACAGA
Organism: Mycoplasmatota bacterium; assembly: GCA_016342455.1. Classification (GTDB taxonomy): domain Bacteria; phylum Bacillota_I; class Bacilli_A; order Izemoplasmatales; family Hujiaoplasmataceae; genus 4572-104. The sequence goes on from JAEIOE010000020.1 coordinate 33,145, forward strand.
AGACGTAACAGAAACAGATTTCGAAGTGTTTACAATGGTTCAACCTATCCAAACACTAGAAGAAATCGAAGCAACAGAATAATATTACATAATTAATTGACATAATTTGGCAAGATTGGGAGGGTATATCCCTCCCATGTATTGCCATAAATTAGGAGGCTACAAATGAAAAATCATGAATATGTAACAATCGATAAGATTATAGATTTAGTAAAGAGCGATATGCATATTGTAGTTGGTTCTGCGGCAGCTGAACCACAAGAATTTATGACTCATCTACACAAAGCGGCACACCGCGTGAACAATGTAACAATTGACAATTGTTTGCCTTTTGCGAATGCTGAATTTTTTATAGATGAGCAGTATAGAGACTCATTCTTTTTAGATGGATGGTTTTATACACCTGTTTTAAGAAAAGCCCACAAACATGGAAATATATCGTTTATTCCGAACAATTTACATTTTGCCGGAAAGAAACGCTTAGATTATAAAAAAGTTGACATCTTTATCACGGCGGCTACACCGCCTGATAAGCATGGCTTTATTTCACTGTCACTATCTAACATATATGAAAAAGAAATCCTTGAGCAAGCGGATATCGTTGTGATAGAAGTAAATGAAAACTTCCCAACTACTTATGGAGATATGGAAGTTAGTGTGAATGATATTGACTACTTAGTAAAAACAAATTATGAACCACCAACAATTCCAAATCTAGAACCAAATGAAAAAGATATAAAAATCGGTAGTTTCATCGCTGAAAAAATCAACGATGGTGATTGTATTCAATTAGGTATTGGTGGAGTTCCAAATGCAGTTGCGAAAGCTTTATTCAATAAGAAGGACTTAGGTATCCATACAGAAATGTTTACGAGTGGTATGGTTGACTTAATGAAAGCTGGCGTAATTAATGGCAAAAAGAAGACACTTCATAAAGGTAAGGTAGTTTGCTGCTTTGCTTTAGGAACAAAAGAAATGTACGAATATATTGATCAAAATCCTGCTGTATCATTACTGAGAGGAAATTATGTTAATGACCCTTATGTAATTGGTCAAAATGATAACCAAGTTTCTATTAATGCAACCATTGAAGTAGATTTAACAGGACAATGCTGCTCTGAGTCTATTGGAACGAAACATATATCTGGTACTGGCGGACAAAGTGATACTGCAATTGGTGCATTAAATGCTAAAAATGGTAGATCATTTATCAGTCTATATTCAACTGCTATGGTTAGAAATCCAGAAACAGGAGAAAAAGAGGAAGTTTCAAAGATTGTTTCAACATTGAAAAGAGGAGCTGCAGTATCCCTATCTAGAAATGATGTGGATTATGTAGTGACTGAATACGGTATTGTCAATTTAAGAGGAACAAACATTAGAGAAAGAGTTAAATTATTAATATCGATTGCTCATCCTAATTTTAGAAAACAATTAATGGAAGAAGCAGTGAAAGAAGGCTTTATTAATGAGCATTTTTAAGATTAATGGTAAAGAAATATTCTATGAATTAGATGGTGATGCTTCTAAACCGAAATTGGCTATTTTAAATGGAATAATGATGTCTACAAGATCTTGGGTTCCTTTTATGAATACCTTGAAAGAAAACTTTCAAGTATTGAGAATGGATTTCTTTGATCAAGGTCAATCAACAAAACTACCAGGTGAGACTTATACACATGATTTACAAATAGATACTTTAAAAGCTTTATTTGATTATTTAAAGATAGATAAGATTAATATAGTGGGTATATCTTACGGTGGAAATGCAGCACTTGCATTTGCTTGTAAGTATCAAAACTATGTTAACAGGTTAATGTTATTTAATTCTACAGCTTATACAACCGCTTGGTTAAAAGATATTGGAGATGGCTGGAATTTAGCAGGTAGAACAAGAAACGGATCCCTATATTATAAAATAGCGATTCCAGTAATCTATTCAGAAACGTATTATCAAGAAAAGATTGAATGGATGAGAGCGAGAGAAAAGGTATTAACGCCAATCTTCTCTAATCCTACATTCTTAGATGCGATGGAAAGATTAACTGTTTCAGCTGAAGCATATGATGTAAGAGCATTGTTAAAAGACTTAACATTACCTGTTATGATCATTTCAGCGGAACAAGACACCTTAACTCCAGTAATGGACCAAAAGTATTTAAGTGAAAATATAAAAAATGCTCATTGGATCAAACTTCCAGGAGTAGGTCATGCATCTATGTATGAAAATCCACTGATATTTACAAGTTTAATTACAGGGTTCTTTTTAGTAAAGGATACAGACTATATAATATAGATAAATAAAGATAGAGACAAAACATAAGATAAAAGGCAATACATCAATCTTCCTAGTTTTTATAAAATCCTATTGTTTAAGAATGTAAAAGAGGAGCGTTTTGCGATAAACGCCTCCTTTTTTATAAAAAAAATAGCTGTGTTCAAGCAAAGTACTGATTTAATGTAGGATACGGTTTATAAATATCAACCGGAAATGGTTTTTTGG
>JAEIOE010000107.1 GCA_016342455.1 Mycoplasmatota bacterium
CATTATATTTATGATGCATATGGGAATATTGTTGATACAGATATCGAGCCAGGTTATAGCAATGTTGCTGAAATTAATCCATATAGATATCGTGGATATCGCTATGACGAAGAAACTAATTTATATTATTTAAATAGTAGATATTATGATTCTGAGATAGGTAGATTTATTAACTCTGATGGATTATTAGGGATACAATCAGATATACAATCGACTAACATGATTGCTTATTGCGCGAATAACCCAATAATGTATATTGACCCCGAAGGGGAATCGCTTCTCCTTGTGATTTTTGTAGCTTCATTAGTAGCTTTTTGTATGGTTGCAACTTCTCCAAGCAGCAGTGATGCAGGAGAAAATATTAGTGTTTCAGGTGGAGCTAGTCCGGATGCCGTAGATTTTGGTGCACAAGTTATGGGGGTAGGTTTTGAAGCTACAGCAGGTTTAACAGGAGTTACATATGATGCTGCAGGTAATATGTATGAAACGATGACATACGGAGGACAATTAGGACCTTTAGGAGCGAGCTTTGTTGAGTCCAGTGATGGGTCGAGTACTGTTTCTGTTTCACTATCAATTATATATATATCCGTTGACATTAATGATATTCTTAATGTAGAATCTTGGGGCGCGGGTCTATCATTTTCTGCTTCTGCTGGAAACGGTATTGGTGGTGCATCAGTGTCATATGATATAGATTTCTTTGGGCTCGTTGTAGATCAATTCGATGAGGAGGATGATTAAATGAAACATATTAACGATAATATTGTAAAAAGATATAGAAAAAGTATATATATAGACCTTTTAGTTTCTTTTATTCCAATGTGTATTTTAATTTTTAATACGAACCATATAGTTAGTTATTTCGGTGAATTTGGAAAACTAATTATGTTTGGTTTGGTTTTACTATTTATGTTTTTTTACTTAATATCTGACATTGTATTTAAAAATAAAAGTATTGGAAAAAGAGTATATCATTTAAAGGTCATAAGTGCTCTTCAAGAAGACAAAATTAATTTTTATTTCATAATATTTCGAAGAGTACTAGAGTGTTTTTATAATCCTCTATTCGGTAAATCTTTTTATGATAAATATCTTGAAATGGAAAACCGAACAGGAACTAGAATAATTAATGATTAAAAATATTTATTTAAGGTCTTTGACAGTCGTAGGAATTTAGTGTTTAAGCAAAAAATGGGATTCTAGATGTAAATACTAGAATCCCATTTTGTAAGATGTATCAAAAATAGCTGGATAAAATTGATGTTCAAAAAGAACTGAAGTCATAATGGACTGTGATGGAAATTAAATAGTAGGTACCTCTATAGGGTTATATACATAAATGAGCGCAACATATTAAAGACAAGGGTGAAACATTGAATATTTTATGCTAAAATAGTGATAAACATCGTTAAGACAAGACATCTTGATTATACCAAGTTTATTCCTATATGAAAATTGCTCTAAATCTAGCGATTTGGCCGTTTTTAAGGGATAGACTTTTTTCTTTTGTTTGAGTAAAACACAAGAAATCTTATTGGTTTTATGTGATTTTTACTCTTTTTTCAATACATTTATGGGGTGTATATGCCTAAGACCGTGGGGCGGACTTGAACTTTTTTTGAGGGTAGCCGTTGATGGGATTTGAATTTGTAAACTACAATAATCTATGATAAAATAAGAATGTAAAAAAGGGAGGTGGTTATTATGAAGGCTTTCTTAGAAGCTTTAATGATAATCTATCGGACCCCTTTTGGTTAAATCCAAGGGGACCTTCCTTTTACCCAAGAAGAATAGCGGAGTCAATCAATTGACTCCGCTTTTAGTATATTCTGATTTGGCTAGTTGTTTCATGTTCAGTTTTTTGCACTGCTATGAAAAAGTAGGACACACTCCCCCCCTATAAGAGGATGATATAATATAGAAGAAGATTAAGGAGAAAAGAAAACTATGAATAGCTATACCACTGACTTTAAACTAAAGATAGTAAAAATGATACTAGAAGATCATATATCTAAACATGAAATAGAAAGACAATATAACTTACCTAGAAAAACACAAAGGGACTGGGTACGTAAATATGAACAAGAAGGAATACCAGGACTAATAAACCTGAGTTTGACAGTTGTGAGCTTGAAAACCCGATGACTTTGGCTTATTCAAGCCATAATCATCGGGTTATAATT
>JAEIOE010000021.1 GCA_016342455.1 Mycoplasmatota bacterium
ACCTACTCTCGTAGGCTTTTTCTAGTTTTTCTTTATTTCATTTTTTCAAATACAATTTCCTATTAAATAAAAAAAGGTTGATTTTATCAACCTTAATTTATCATTTTGCTATTATCTTACTTTTTCTTTTAAAACTTTACCAGCTTTAAATGTAGGAGCGTTTAATGCAGGAATTTGAATTTGTGCGCCAGTTCTTGGGTCGTGACCTACTCTAGCTTTTCTTTGTTTCACTTCAAAAGTACCAAATCCTGTTAAAACAACTTTTTCACCTTTTACTAATGCTTCTTGTACAGCAAGCACTGTTGAGTTTAAAGCTTTCTCTGCATCTTTCTTAGATAAGTCAGCTAAATCAGCAATACGAGCAACTAATTCTGATTTGTTCATATATTATTCCTCCTTTTTATTGATAATTAAATTATAGTTAAAATTATTAAAAAAAGCAAGGCATTTAGCGAAAAGAACGATATTTTTTATAAAAAAACCCGTATTTTTGACAAATACGGGTCTATTTTTGCTTATTCTCTGTTTCTTAGGACTAAATTTAGCGGTGTTCCTATAAAATCAAATCTCTCTCTTAAACGATTTTCTAAGTATCTATAATAAGAAAAATGCATACAATTAGAATCATTTACGAATAATACAAAGGTTGGACATTTCGTTTTCACCTGTGTAGCATAGTATACTTTTACTATTTTTTGCTTATGAGCTTTCGGTGGATTCAACATCATTGCTTCTGATATTACTTCGTTTAGCATAGAAGTTGAAATACGTCGATCATAATTTTCATAGGCTCTATCAATTACAGGGAAGATAGTTTTTACTCTTGCATTTGTTTTTGCAGATACAAAGACAATTGGAATATAACTTAAGAATCTAAATTCTTTTCTAATATCCTTTTCCCATTCATTCATCGTATATTGGTCTTTTTCAATGACGTCCCACTTGTTGACAACAATGATTAAGGCTTTTTTACTATCTAATGCATAACCCGCAATATGTTTATCCTGTGCTTGTATTCCTGTTTCTGCATCTATTAAAACCAAGCAGATATCAGAACGGTCAATAGCAGATAAAGCTCTTAGATTTGCATATTTGTCAATATTTTCATAAATCTTACCGCGTTTTCTCATTCCCGCTGTATCAATTAATACATAATTGGTATCATCTTTTGTAAACTGAGTATCGATGGAATCCGTTGTGGTACCTGAGATATCAGATACAATTAATCTTTCATTTCCAAGAATAGCATTTACTAAGGAAGATTTCCCAACATTAGGTCTACCAATCACACATATTCTACGGTGATCTTCTTCATACTCATCATCTACCTCTTCAGGCATATGGGCAATTACTTCATCAAGTAAGTTACCAACACCTAAACCATGTGAAGATGAAATCATCACAACTGAGGTAGCGCCTAACTCATAAAAATCATATAGATTTTCACGATGTTTTTCGCTTTCTAACTTATTTACAGCCACAATAATCGGCTTTTCAGATGAATATAGCATTTGCATTACATCTCTATCCATTGGTAATAAACCTTCTCTACCATCAACAGCAAAGATAATGACATCACTTTCTTCGATAGCGATTTCTACTTGTGCTTTAATTTCAGTTAAAAAGGGTGCATCTGAAATCTCGATGCCCCCTGTATCAATAAGTCTGAATTCGTGATTTAACCAATTGGCTTTACTATAGATTCGATCTCTAGTAATTCCGCTTAAATCATCTGTGATAGATTTTCTTTCACCAATAATTCGGTTGAACAATGTTGACTTACCAACATTTGCACGACCAACAATAGCCACTACTGGTAACATATTCTCACCAAATTTCTATTTCTTATTTGTAATCCTTAAATAAATCTGCTAAAGATTGATCAGAACTTACATTTTCAGATAGTTGATTTTCATATTCAGCACGGTTTTTACGGTCTGAAATGCTCTTCATTGACAATGACATGTTCCATCTTCTTGGATTGAAATCCGTAACTTCAGCTGTAACAACTTGTTCTAACTTAAGTACATCTTCAATTCTTGAAACGTGTTCTTGAGAAATTTCACCAATTGGTAAGAAAGCTTCAATACCTTCTACATCCAAAATAGCTCCTTTTTCTTCAATTCTTTTCACTTGTGCAGATACTAATTCGCCTCTTTTGAACTTTTTGTCAGCCCAAGGGTTGTATTCTAAATGTTTTTTAGAAAGTGCGAATTGTTTTTTATCTTTGTTAATTGAAATTATTTGTAATTCTAAAACTTGTCCAACTTCAACATCGCCAGCTAAGTTTTGATCTGGATTCCAAGAATAATCAAATCTATTTAATAATCCAACTACTTCTTTTTCAACTTCTACTAACATACCATATTGCATTTTTCTAATAACAGTACCTGTTACTTTATCAGAAACTTTGTATTTAGCAATAAATTGATTCCAAGGTGTTTCAAGCAATGCTTTAATAGATAAACTAATTCTTTTACCTTTAATTCTAATTACTTTAACTTCAACCTCTTGTCCTGCTTCTAAATAATCTTCAACTTTTTTAACTCTAAAGTGTGAAACCTCAGAAATATGTACTAAACCTTCCGTACGTTCTCCAATGCTAACAAAAGCACCGAATTCTGTGATTTTTTTAACTGTCCCTTTGTATACATCATCAATATGGAAGCTTTCAAATTCAGCTTTTTCAGCTGCTTTTAATTCTTCAAATTGAATTTGTTTACGGTTAACGATGATTCTTTCAAAACGTCCTTTTTGATCAATTTCGATAATTCTAGCTTTGACTTCTTGTCCCACTAATTCGCTCTTGTCTAAAGTTTCACTTTTAAGTCCAATTAAAGATTCTGGCAAGAATGCTTCTACACCATGAAAATCTAATAATAACCCACCTTTTACAGCTTTTTTAACTTTAAAAGTTACGTCTTTATCAACTTCTAATTCATTTCTGAATTCGTCTAACTTTTCCTTTTTTAAAATGTCTAGTCTTGATAATAAAAGTGAATCAGATTCGTCTCCACGTTTGAACTGAGTTACTTTTACTTTAACTTGGTCGTCAATTTTAAATAAATCTTTTAGACTATCGACTTTTTCTGCAGCTGCATGTTGTCTGTAAATAACTCCTTCACATGTGTATCCAACATCAACCAACATTTCTGAATCCGTGACATTAATTACAGTCCCTGTAACTATGTCACCCACTTTAGGGATGTATAATTTTCTCTCGCCTTCAATTCCCATTATAACTTTCTCCTTTTAATTTACTCTTAAATTTATTATATATCAAAGCGACTGCCTCTTTGATTGAAATCTCTGAGGTATCGATTAAGATAGCATCATTAGCTTGTTTCAACGGATTGTATTCTCTTGATGAATCATAGTCATCTCTTCTTTTTATGTCATCCATTAATTCATGTAAAGTGAAATTTGTTCCGTATTTTTTTAACTCTTCAAGTCTTCTTTCGGCTCTTACTTCTACAGAAGCAACCATAAAGTATTTTACATCAGCATTTTTAAGAACTACTGTTCCGATATCTCTACCATCCATTACCACATTGTTTTGTTTCGCAATATTTTGTTGAAGCATGACTAATTTATTTCTAACTGGAACGTGACTAGCTACTAAAGAAACGTTGTCTGAGACTTCTTTTCTTCGGTTTAACACCGTCATATTTACTCCATCCATAAATAGTTCGCCAAATTTGAAAACAAATTCGGTAGTATCGAGAAAACTGTATGCATATGGGTTTGATAAATCAACCCCAATGCTAAGTGCTTTGTAAGTTGTTGCACGATACATTGCCCCTGTGTCGATATAGATATAGTCTAGTTTTTTAGCTAATTCCTTAGCAACTGTAGACTTTCCAGATGCTGCTGGACCGTCTATCGCAATACTATGATATTTCATATAGCCTCCATAACCTTAAACATTATACCATAAAAACCTATAAATCTCACAAAAAAAGTTCTGAAATTATTAGTTGCCGTTTTCGCTTAAATTCCAAAGTTTTTTGATTTCATGGATTTTCAATTTTCGATATTCCCCTTTGTTTAATCCTTTTAAATCTAAAACCCCATAACGAACTCTTTTTAACTTGACAACTTTGTGGTCAAATTTCTCAAACATTCGCTTAACTTGGTGATATTTACCCTCTGTTATCGTGATATTACAGAATGAATGTTCCTTTTTATCATCATAACTTACCTTCGTTATTTTTGCTTTTTGTGTGAAGAAATCACCTAAGTCAATACCATTGCATATATCTCTTGTTTCTTCTTTTCTTAATAAGCCAGTTACTTTAACATAGTATTCTTTCTCTAATTTAAACTTCGGATGCGTTAATGCATGAGAAATCTCCCCATCATTTGTCATAATGATAAGGCCAGATGTATTATAGTCTAATCTTCCTACTGGGAATACACTTACTTCTTGAGGCATTAAATCCATTACGGTTAAACGGTTAAAGTTATCATGTGTAGTGGAAAGATATCCTTCAGGTTTATAAAGTAAAAAATAAGCTAAGTCAACTCTTTTCACTTTCTTTCCATCTACTAAAATATCATCCTTAGGACCAGCTTTCGATCCAAGTTCTGTAACTTTCACTCCATTCACTGTAACTCTGCCTGCTGAAATCATCTCTTCGGCTTTTCTTCTAGAAGCAATTCCTGCTTTTTGAATAATTTTTTGTAATCTTTCCATAATATCCTTTCAAAAAAGCGAGGTTTTCCCCCCACTTATTGTTCTGTATCTTCGACAATGTCTATTGACAATAACACTTCTTTAATTCTACGTTGTTTTACTTTCAATATTTTAAAAGTAAGAACAGCGGTATCTTCTTGTATAATTTCACTTAAGTCATTATATTCTTGGTTGTATCTAATGATGAATTCTATTTTTTCCCCAACCTCAGGGATATCTTGGAACATTTCGAATAACCATCCACCAACAGAAGTTGATTCTGATATTGGTGCATCGCCTAATTCTAAATCTTCAAATAAATCATCCAGGTCATAATCAGCGTTTATTTTGTATGAATTCTCACCTATTAACGTAATTGTTTCTTCGATTTCGTCGTGTTCATCATAGATTTCTCCAACTAATTCTTCTAAGGCATCTTCCATTGTAACAATACCATCTAAACCACCATATTCATCCACTACGAATGCGATATGGCTGTTTTCTGATTGTAGAAGCTCAATAAGCGCATCTACTTTAGAAGATGAAGGAACAAATATCGGCTTTCTAACGAGAGCTCTCAAATCTATTTCTTGTTTCTTGATTAATTTAGTATAAAAATCTCTTTCTGATAAAACGCCAATAATATTATCAATTTTATCATCATAAACCGGAATACGAGAAAATCTGCTTTTAAAGAATAAGTTTTTAATTGCTTCTAAATCATCATCGATTTCGATAGCAGTCATATCAACTCTTGGAGTCATGATTTCTTCTACAGTAATATTAGATAACTCTAATACTTTTTGTAGCATATCTGCTTCCTCTTCGTCGATAGAGCCTTCTTCTTCCATTGTATCAATAATAGTTTCTAATTCAGATTCCGTAACTGAAACCTTTGTAGAAGCTCCCTCCACTCTTGACATAACCTTGCGGTTTAATAATAAGAATGGATACGTGATTGGAGTCATAACCTTAATCACAAAATAGATTAAACTACTGATACCTAAACAAATTACTTCTGTATGTGCTTTCGCAATACTTTTTGGTAATATTTCGCCAAAGATTAAAATGAGGGTTGTCATTACTACTGTATTCATAATCGTTGTTACAGTATCTGCATTTGGCAGAGATTGAAAAATCCCTGAAAATAACAAAACCGACACCGTAGTTAAACCGATATTAGCTAAATTGTTACCCACTAATAACGTTGTTAAAGTACGATCGAAATGTTCAACGATCCACAATGCTTTTTTAGAACCGTTCACATCTTTTTCAACTAATGTTTTTAATCGTAACTTTCCTACTGATGAAAAAGCCATCTCTGTCATAGAGAAAAAAGCTGAAACAAATAATAGTATTACCATTAAAATAATTAGTGAAGGGTTAAATACAGTTAATAACATGAGCCCGGACTGACTAACTTCCAAAGAAATTCACCTCTTTATATTATTTAGCTCTGGTATCGTATTTACCAGTAGCTGTAGAAACAACAATTTGATCACCTTCATTAATAAATAAAGGTACAGATAAGCGTAAGCCTGTATTTGTTAAGGCTTCTTTAGTAGCATTTGAAGCTGTATTTCCTTTCGCTCCACCTGCAGTTTCAACTATTTCTAATGTCACTTTATCAGGAAGTTCAAGTCCTAAAATTTCAGTGCCATAAGAAATGATACTTACATTCATATTCTCCATAATATATGGAAGTTGTTCTTCAATTGTAGATTTGTGTAATTCAAGTTGATGATATGTTTCATTATTCATGAATACATATGTTTCATCATAGCTATATAAAAAAGACATTGTGTCTTTATCAATTTGTGCTAATTCAAACTTTTCTCCTGAATTAAAGGTTATATCGATAACAGATTTTGTTCGTAAGTTTCTGAGTTTAGTTCTAACAAATGCAGAACCTTTCCCAGGTTTCACATGTTGAAATTCTATTATAGAATAGATGTTTCCATCATATTCAAACGTTAAACCTGTTTTAAAATCACTTGTACTAATCATAAAATCCTCCTAATAATGTATTATATAACATATGATATTATATTACAAAAATGTCTTATTGACAATAGATTTCATTCCTACTATAATAAAGTAGACAAAAAAAGAGGTGAAATTATGTTTTTAGCTATAACTGACATACTAAATTGGGTGTTGCCTATCACTTTAGGTTTATTAGTGGGATATATGATAGCGACAAGAGGAAAAAATCAAAATAAAGATTCTTTAGTATATTTAAACGCTGAAGATTTCCGTCAAAATATGCGCAAAGGTCAATTAATTGACTTAAGAAGCAAAGAAGATTTTGAAAAAGAAAGAATTAACGGAAGTCGTAACTTTCCAAAAAGAGAAATTTTAGGGTCTTTATTTAAACTAAGAGCCGACCAACCGGTATTTTTATACAATGAAACTGGTACAGGAACTGTAAAAAGCGTTGCGAATAAATTAGCGAAAAAAGGATTTAAACCAGTGTACATTTTAAAAGAAGGTTTTCAAGAATGGCCATTTATTAAAAAATCAAACTAAACAAACAAAAAGACTGATAACTCAGTCTTTTTCTTTTATATATTTTTTTGCTTCTTCGATAGTTACATTATAATTTAAAGGATCTACTGATAGCCAATGACAGTTCATTTTATTCTTAAACCAAGTCATCTGTCTTTTCGCATACCTTCTTGAATTCCTTTTTAGTAATTCCACAGCTGTTTCTAAATCGGTCAAGCCATCAAAATAAGAAAAGAATTCTTTATAACCAATCGCCTTTGTTGCTTGTGTATCTAAGGATTGATCATATAGCCACTTTGCTTCCGCTAATAAGCCAGTATCCATCATTTTATCCACTCTTGCATTAATTCGTTGGTACAATTTTGCTCTATCCATTTCTAAAGCGATGATGTTAGAATCTTCATAGTATAAGTTCGTTCCGGATAAATCAAGATCATCGTCTGTTTTCTCTAATGCTCTCAATACTCGTCTTTTATTATCGAGAACTGTATTGCTTGCTATCATTGGTGATTTTTCTTTTAGGATAGCAACTAATTCCTCCAATGATTTTTCCTCATAGAGACTTAACTTTTTAGTACTTCGTTTATCTCCTTTAAACTGATAATCATAAAGAACTGAATTTATAAATAATCCAGAGCCTCCTACTAAAATAGGCGTTCTTTTTTTAGCTAGAATTTCTTCTAATTTATCTCTTACTATTTTTTGATACTTGGCAACTGAAAAAGAATCACTCACTTCTAAAATATCTATGAGATGGTGTTTAACCCCTTCCATCTCTACCTTTGTTACTTTTGCGGTTCCTATATCCAAGTTTTTATAAAACTGCATAGAATCACAAGAAATGACTTCTCCTGAGAATTCTTTTGCTAATTCAATAGCTAGTTTCGTTTTACCAACGGCAGTAGGACCAACTATTGCAATAATGCGATTCATCACATTACCCTATTAAATAGTCTTTCTATTTGATCAATAGAAACTTTGACTATAATTGGCCTTCCATGAGGACAAGTATATGGTCTTAGGCATTTTCTTAGGTCTTGAATTAATATATCAGCTTCTGTTTTAGAGATGAAGTGATTTGCTTTTAAGGAATGCTTACAAGCTAATAATTTCGCTAAATCATCAATAATTACCTCAGAAGAGAGATCTGTTTCTTCAATTAACTTCATAATAACTGATTCTGAATAGACTAATTCGTAATTCTTAACGAACCAAATAGGAACTTGAGTAATGATAATTTGATTATCTTCGATAGTCGCTTTTATTCCAAATTCATTTAGTTTGTCTAAGTAATCTACTAGTCTTAAAGAGATGTCATTACTCAAATGTAGGGTTATTGGCACTAATAATTCTTGTGAGCCTGTTGTATTAGACATTTTAGCGATGTATCTTTCATATCGAATTCTTTCTGCAGCAGCATGTTGGTCTACTAAATATAAGCCTTCTTCGTTTTGAAAGATTAAATAAGTACCTGCATATTGTCCTATGTATTCAATATCAGGAATCACTCTTTTTGGTGTTTCGACTGTTTCTTGATTCAATTCTTCTTTCAATTCTTCTTCAAAAGAGAGTTGTTCCAATGATTCTGTTTGATAAACTTCTGGAACTGGTTCATGAAATTCCATTTTTTCCTGTTCAAAGTCTGTTTGTTTTGCAAATTGATATATTGATTGCATACTCACTTTAGATGAGATGGTCTTTTTGATTAAATATAGAAGTTTGTCATATTCAGAGAATTTAATCTCTTGTTTTCTTGGATGAATGTTTACATCTATAATTCCTGGATCACATTCAATATATAAAACTGTAATAGGATATCTATTTTTAGGGATTAATTGTTCGTAACATTCTTTGATAGCTTTCACAATTCTTTGATCTAATATTTGTCTTTTATTGACAAAGATATTGATGTAATTTCTAGAAGAACGATTGATAATAGGATTCGTTGAGAAACCTTTGATTTCATAGTCACGTGATTCATTGCTAAACTCAAACATATTTTTAGCTACATCTTTTGAATAAATCGTTGCGATAACATCAATTACAGAGCTATTACCTGTACTAACAAAAATCAATTTTGAATTATTCGTTAATCTAAAAGATACTTCAGGATAAGCTAGTGCAAACTTGTTAACCATTCCTTGTATTACAGCTAATTCATACTGTGGTGATTTAAGATATTTAAATCTAGCTGGAGTAGTATAGAACAGTTTTGTAACATTAATCATGGTTCCTATATTAGTTGGAGTAGATACTTTTTCAATAAATAATCCATCTTCAAAGACAACTTTAATGCCGTTCTCTCCATTTGATGTTGTTAATTCTACTCTAGAAATTGCCGCAATACTTGGTAATGCTTCTCCTCTAAAACCAAGAGAATTGATTCTGAATAGGTCTGTAACATTTTCAATCTTAGATGTAGCATGTCTTTCAAACGCCAACAAAGCGTCAGAATCTTCCATTCCGGAACCATCATCGGTTACCGTAATAGATTTCAATCCTGACTCGATTAAATCGATATCAATTTTTCTGCTTTTAGCATCGATACTATTCTCTACCAATTCCTTCACTACGTTCGCAATCTTTTCAATTACTTCACCAGCAGCGATTTTATTAGCAATAACAGTATCTAGACGTTTAATTACACTCATTTAAATTCACCTATTTTTTGTTTACTTTTTTTATTTCTTCTAACACATCATTTAGGATATTCATCGCCTTAATAGGCGTGATATCTAAGATATCTAATTCTTTCAATTGTTCAATGATTGGTAGGTACTTATTATCCGTTGCTTCCTCTACCACTAGAGCCTCTTCATAGTTAAACAAATCAATTGTTTGTGGTTTTATCACATTGTATCCATGATTTTTTTCTAATTCTTCTAGTATTTGATTTGCTCTTTTAGTTACAATGTTTGGTAATTTAGCTAATTTAGCTACATGGATACCATAACTTCTATCCGTTGGTCCATCTACTACTTTATGTAAGAATACAATACTTCCGTTTTCTTCTTTAGCAGTAACGTGTACATTATGAAGAGATTTTAAATCATCTTCTAGATATGTCAATTCATGGTAATGTGTTGAGAATAATATCTTACAATTAATTTTATGATGAGAATACTCTATGATTGCTTGAGCCAAAGCCATACCATCATAGGTAGCCGTTCCTCTACCTATTTCATCAAATAGGATTAAGGATCTATCCGTAGCATTCTTTAATGCATAGTTTACTTCTAACATTTCAACCATAAAAGTAGACATTCCGCTACTCAAATCATCTGAAGCTCCAATTCTGGTAAAAATTTGGTCAAAGATTGGAAGACTTGCAGACTTAGACGGAACAAAACAACCTATTTGAGCCATAATAATAATTAAGGCAAGTTGTCGCATATATGTCGATTTACCAGACATATTAGGCCCAGTGATTAAAAGTATGTGATCTGTTTCTTGCATTTTTATTGAGTTTTCAACAAAAATCTCATCAGAAATGACTTCCACTACAGGATGTCTTCCATCCACTATTTGAATATTTCTTTCCTGAATAATCGTTGGTTTAATATATCTGTTATTCATAGAAACCGTACTAAAGGCAACTAACATATCTATTTCACTTAATGATCTAGCAAGTTCTTGAAGTCGAATGGTTTCTTGTTTTGAATCTTCTCTTAATACTAAGAAAAGTTCATACTCCAGATTAATCATTCTTTCATTAGCCCCAAGGATTAAAGCTTCTTTTTCTTTTAGTTCATTAGTGATGTATCTTTCTGAATTAGAAAGGGTTTGCTTTCTAATATAACCAAACTCATCTTTAACCATATCCATTTGGCCCTTTGTTACTTCAATATAGTAACCAAAGACACGGTTGTATCCGACTTTCAGTTTGTTGATACCAGTTCGTTCGCGTTCTCTTTCAACAAAAGCTTCTAACCATGCTTTAGAATTGGTAGCCGCTTCTCTAATATCATCTAGTGTTTTATTATAACCATCTTTAATAAATCCACCTTCTTTGATTGAAAGAGGAGGATTATCTGTGATTGCTTTTTCGATTAATTCAGTTAAATCCTTAAAATCAGGGATTTTATTTAATATATCTTTTGCAAATTCATTTTCTAAAATTGCTAGAGATTCTTTAATTTTTGGTAAGGTCTTCAAACTTTTCTTTAAGTTGACTAAGTCCTTTGCATTACAATTTCCAAAAGAAATTCTACCAACGATTCGCTCTAAGTCATAGACTTTTTTAAGTTCGTCTTGAATATCACTCTTTACGATAAAATAATTATTTAAACTTTCTACTAAACTATAGCGTTTTTCAATACGAGCTTGATCAATTAGTGGTCTATGAATACTTTGTTTTAAGTATCTAGAACCCATTGCCGTTTCACATTTATCTAAAAGCCAAAACAGAGTAGAAGATTTTGTTTGTCTTCTAAACGTTTCAGTAAGTTCTAAGTTTTTCTTTGAATTATTATCAATACGTAAATAAGAGTTTGAATCAAAAACCTGTACTTTTTGCATATGCATTAATGTTTGTTTTTGAGTTTGTTCCAAATAATTGACTAATCTAGCGAAAGCTTGGATTAGTTCTTTGTCATATACTTCATTCACCAAGCTTTTATAATAACTAGGTAAATCTGTACTATCACTAATAGATATCGTCAACTGATAGTCATTTAGATAGTGCTTCACAAGTTTATTTCTAAAGTCACTTGGAATAACAACTTCTTTTACATTTAGATTTAAAATTTCATTAAATAGAATTCCTACATCATCAGGAACTCTTTCTAAGTAGTTTTCTCCAGTAGTTAAATCAGAGAAAGCCAAGATGTATCCATGTTTTAGTTCGGTAATAGCAACAATATAGTTATTGTCTTTTTGATCAATGACTCCCTCAGCAACAATTGTACCAGGAGTTACTAACTTCACTACTTCCCTTTTTACGATACCTTTAGCAAGTTTTGGATCTTCCACTTGTTCAACAATAGCAACTTTAAAGCCTTTTTCAACTAGTTTTTCTAGGTAAATAGCTGCAGCGTGAAAAGGAATACCACACATTGGTACTCTCTCCTTAGCTCCTGCATCTCTAGCAGTCAATACTATTTCTAGCTCTTTTGAAGCAACTATTGCATCTTGGAAGAACATTTCATAGAAGTCTCCTAATCGAAAAAAGACTATATAATCACTATAGTCTTTTTTAATTTCAAGATATTGTTGCATCATTGGTGTATATTGAATGTTATCTTGCTTCACGGAAATATCTCCTAAATCATTACCAGAATACTGGTATTCCAAATGGTAATGTTCCTTGGTCTAGGTATTGTAAGTATGAATAGCCTGCGAATCCTAGGACAGCAACTATTAAAACAATTATTACAATCCATGTGATTCTTCTGCGACGGCGTTTTTTATAATATTTCTTAATGATTTGATTAATTTTTTCATCAAGTAATTCTTTTTCAACATTTGTAAGAAGAGATTCATCTACTTCTTTAACAGTTGTTAATACTTGTTCTTCTGGTTCTTCAGCAAATGCTGGTGCTTCTTCAAAAACTTCTTCTACAACAGGTTCTGGTTCAGGTTCTGGTTCAGGTTCTGGTTCAGGCTCTGGTTCAGGTTCAGGCTCTGGTTCAGGTTCTGGTTCAGGCTCTGGTTCAGGTTCTGGTTCAGGCTCTGGTTCAGGTTCTGGAATTGGCGCTACTACTATTTCTTCGATTTCTTCTTCAACTTGAACAATTACTTCTTCAACTGTTTCCTCTACGATAACTTCTTGTTCAATATCGTTCCAAACATCTTCTTCAATAGTTGATAATGGAATGTTGTAATTAAAGTTATCTTTAAAAGTTTCTTTTTGATACATTCCCATAGCGAACTCGATAAATTCAATCATATCGCGTTTTTTAAGATCGATAGAAATTTGGAAACCTTTTTCTTTTGCATATAATTCTAAATCTAAGACTGACTTTTTAGCAAGCAGTTCAGATTCATCATCTGTAAGTTTAAATTTTGCTGTAAGGATTTCTATGAGTTTTGATTTATTAATACGTCGAGGAACGTTAACGTTATATTTTTTACCTAATCCTTTTAAATCTCCTAGTGTATAAGATGCGAGAACATCATCATCATATTTAGTAATTTCCATTCCATCTAAATATCTACTTTCTTGACTGAAAACATCTGCAAATATTTCTAAGAAACTTTCGTAATTCATCACTTCAAGATCAACAGTATAATTGTGTTGAAGTTGTTCTAACTCTTTGATGAAATTTCCTTTAATAGAAAATTCGTCTAGATTGATAAATAAGAAATCAAACAATAACTCTTTGTATCTTGTTAAATCAAAATCTAAATTATAAGACTTAATCAATTTTTCAAGTAAAAAATTAGAATATTGATCATATCCTCTCAATCTAAATTTTTGTTCATCACTGTAGGTATCGTATACCCTTTCCTCAAAGACTTTATCACGGATTGTTTCCTTCAATAAAAATCTGTGAACAGAACAAGGAAGCTCAATTTTATACTTTGATATTAAGTCCTTAATCTCTTCAGTTGGAATTACAACTAAACGTTTTGAAAATTCAAAATATTCCTCATTTGTTTTGAATTTACTCATAATCTCACCCTTTTCCACTATACTACTTATATTTTAATATAAAAGAAGAATAATTTCAAGTGTGTTACGCAATAATTTAGCGTTTTCCCGTATTTTCTTCAATTTCAATACCTATTTAACAATAAATCGATAATTGTAGAGTTATAAAGCTTCCCCTTCGAGTGACCAGGTCTTTGCTTCTATGATACGAACTTCTACTATTTGACCAATTGTTTCTTTGCTAGCCTTTAAATTTATTAGCTTATTATTTTCAGTACGACCTGATAGAACTTCGGGATTGTTTTTAGAAATTCCTTCAACCAATACTTTCACAGTGTGATCTTGGAATCTAAGATTCCCTCTTTTATATCCTTCATTGACTAATTCATTTAATCTATGTAAACGATCTTTCGCAATCTCTTCTGTGATATCAGTCTCGTAAGTAGCTGCTGGTGTTCCTTTTCTTTTTGAATAGACAAAGGTGAAGGCTCCTTCAAAGTTCGACTTTCTTACTAAATCTAGTGTGTCTTGGAAGTCCTCTTCTGTTTCTGTTGGGAATCCAACGATAATATCAGTAGTTATTGAAACATTAGGCATTGCTTTATAAATTCTATCAACTAAATCCAAATATTGTTCTTTCGTGTATTTACGATTCATTTTCTTTAGGACTTTGTTAGAACCTGATTGTACTGGTAAGTGAATATGTGGCATCACTGAATCTCTTATAGCGATTACATCAATTAACTCATCTGAAAAGTCTTTTGGATGACTTGTTTGAAATCTAATTCTTGGAACTCCTAAATCACTTAGATCTTCTAATAGATTAGCAAAACTGTAGTTATAATTTTCAAAGTCTAATCCATAAGAATTCACATTTTGCCCTAATAGCGTGATTTCCTTATATCCTCTTTCCAAAAGATCTTTAACTTCTTCAATAATATATTCTTTCCTTCTTGATCTTTCTTTTCCTCTAGTATAAGGAACGATACAGTAAGTACAGAACTCATCACAACCATACATGATATTAACCCAAGCTTTAAATCGGTTGTCTCTAGCATGCGGCAGATGTTCTGTAATATGTCCTTCTTCAGAAAAGACTTCAATCAATGATTTGTTTTCTTTCATAACATAATTTAAGTATTCTATAAACTTAGAAATATTATGTGTACCAAAAACAATATCAACATGTTTATATGTCTTTAGTATTCTTTCTACAGTAGCTTCTTCTTGAGGCATACAACCCGCAACTGCAATAATGAGATTAGGATTGACTCTTTTAAAACTTTTTAGTCTCCCAAGTTCACCGAAAACCTTGTTTTCAGCTCCTTCTCTAATTGCACAGGTATTAATTAATACAAGGTCTGTTTCTTCTAAAACATCAGTCTCTGTAAACTTTTGTTCTAAAAGCATTCCTTTAATTATTTCTGTATCTGCTTCATTCGCTTGACAACCATGAGTTTGGATCAGGAATTTTTTTCCTAAGCCTAAATCTTTGATATCTTTTGATAGTTGATATTCATTTACAAGCACTTCTGATTTAGAACGCTTTCTCGCAGTTCTTAAATCGGGTTTATTCATTCTTTCCATATTATTCCTCTTTTATGTTTATTCTAGTAATTTTTTTAGTATCTAAATCAAGTAATACAGCATTAAATTGTAGTAATCCGCTTTTTTCTGCTTTTACACGTTCAGGTACGCCTGAGACAAACTTACGTATACCTTGAGCAACTTCTCCACCAATAATACCATATTTAACTCCAGACATCCCTACATCTGTTTGATACATTGTCCCGAAAGGTAACACCATCTCATCCGCTGTAGGTACATGTGTGTGTGTTCCAATGACTGCATCTACTCTACCATCAAGGTAATGAGCTAAGGCAATTTTTTCACTCGTTGCTTCAGCGTGGAAATCCACGATGATATGCTCCGCATCAATAGTTTCTAATAATTCATCCATCTTTGTAAATGGATTATCAATAGGATCACGCATGAAAATTCTCCCTAAGAGATTAACAACAGCGACTCTAGTTCCATTATAGTTATAGATAACATATTCGTTACCAAGCGTTCCTGGACCATAGTTAGCAGGTCTAGCAACGTATGGTAAGGCTAATACTTCAGGATAGTCTCTTCTAGAGAAAGCGTGGTTTCCTAGGGTAAAGACATTTACTCCTCTTTTTAGATAATCTTTATAGATTTCTTCCGACAAACCATTCGTATCCGATATATTTTCACCATTAACGATTATAATTTGTGGTTTGTATTCTTGTTTTACACTAGCGAAGTATTTATCAAAGGCTTTACGCCCTTGTTCCATATAAACATCACCAATAAATAGTACTTTCATCATAAACTCTTTTCTAGGACACCAAAGTAATCATATGTTGGAAGGTAAATCAAAAAGTTCCAAAATTCTTGGGCATCAATCATTTTTAATATTTTTTCTTTCGAATAGTATGCTACATCCTTCACTTCTACGCTATCAAGGACTAAATCGTCCAATTAGACATCTTTATGAACAAGATATATCTCAACTAGGTAATTTGCATCATCGTTGTCTACGTACAAAGAATCTATATGCTGAAGTTCTGATTCTTTTAGAACGATACCAATTTCTTCGTAAGTCTCTCTAATAGCTGACACTATTGGAACTTCTCCACTAGTAACAGCTCCTGCTGTCGGTGCCCACTGATAAGGATTCCTGTCAGTGGCTTTGTTTCTTTGTTGTACTAGATAGTCACCAAATGAATTTCTAATCCAAATGTGCACCACTTTATGGTATTCACCCGATAAGTT
Organism: Mycoplasmatota bacterium; assembly: GCA_016342455.1. GTDB lineage: Bacteria > Bacillota_I > Bacilli_A > Izemoplasmatales > Hujiaoplasmataceae > 4572-104. The sequence goes on from JAEIOE010000021.1 coordinate 16,575, forward strand.
CTTCGTGCCTCTAGCCATTTTTTTATTAAGTTTCATTCCATTGATATCAAATAAATCAAAATATTCCATAAATCCTCCTTAAAAAAAAGAAACCTTCCATAAATAATCTGGAAGGTTTGATTTCTTATTTTGCAATGTTTTGAGCACGAGTCTCTCTTATAACTGTAATTTTTATCGTTCCAGGATAGCTTAATTTTTCTTCAATTTGTTCTTTGATTTCTTTAGCAATTACATGTGTCTTCGCATCGTCAACCTCATTTGGTTTCACAATAACTCTAACTTCTCTACCTGCTTGAATAGCAAAGGCAGATTCTACACCCTTCACTTGAGAAGATATTTCTTCCAATTGTGATAAGCGATTTATGTAATTTTCTAATGATTCAGATCTTGCTCCTGGTCTAGCGGCGCTTAATGCATCTGCTGCAGCTACTAATACGCCGATAATAGTAGTCGCTTCATGGTCTCCATGATGTGATTGAATTGCATCTAATACAGCTGGATGTTCACGGTATTTTTTAGCTAATGCGATACCAATTTCTACGTGTGAACCTTCCACTTCATGGTCAACTGCTTTACCGATATCATGTAGTAAACCAGCTCTTTTTGCGATAATTTCATTTTCACCTAACTCAGCTGCCATTTTTCCAGCTAGGAAAGCAGTCTCAATTGAGTGTTTTAAAGCGTTTTGGCCATATGATGTTCTAAAGTTTAGTCTACCAAGTAATTTTGTTAAGTCAGGATGAATCTTACCAATACCCGTTTCGAATACGGCTTCATCTCCTTTGTCTCTAATAAATTGATCAACTTCAACTCTTGTTTTTTCTACGATTTCTTCAATTCTAGCTGGATGAATTCTTCCATCTGAAATTAAAGTTTCTAATGCTTTCTTGGCAATTTCTCTTCTTATCGGATCAAATCCAGATAATACGACAGCCTCTGGTGTATCGTCAACAATTAAGTCAACTCCAGTTAAGGCTTCGATTGCACGAATGTTTCTTCCTTCTCTACCGATAATACGACCTTTCATTTCGTCGTTTGGTAAAGTAACAACTGAAACTGTTGTTTCAGCAGTAACGTCTTGAGCATATTTTTGGATTGCATCTGAAATAATTTCTCTAGAACGTTTTTGAGCATCTGATTTAGCTTGTTCCTCTTCATCTCTTAAGTAACGGTCTATTTCTTCAGCCATGTCTACTTCAACACGTTTCATAATAATATCGCGAGCGTCTTGCTCGGATAAGTTTGCAATTTCTAAAAGTTTAGTGTTTTGTTCGTTGATGATTTTTTCCAGTTCATAGTTCTTTTCGTCAATTGCGGATTTTCGATTGTCTAAGATCTCTTCTTTTCGGTCTAAATTAACTTCACGTCTATCTAAGTTGCTAGATCTACGTTCTAATAATTCATCACGTTGATGCATTTTGTTCTCACGAACAAGATGATCTTCCTTCTTTTCTTTTAATAGTTTATCATTTGCTTGATTTAAAATAAAGATTTCTTGTTTTGCTTCTAAAAGTCTCTCTTTTTTAATTCTTTCCGCTTGAGAAGTAGCATTGTCAATGATACCTTGTGATTTATTTTTTGCAGTTTGAAAACCTTTTTCAACTACTCTTACTCTTAAAATAAAACCAACTAATACCCCAATTGCTAGAGCTAACACACTGGAAATAACAACTTCAACTACACTAATTGCAGCGAATAACATAATTATTATCTCCTTCTATTTTGTTTTGTTTTGAATATATATTTAAGTATGCTTTTTCATACGTATAAATACTTATTTCTCTATAATTATATATTATATTTAGTATATAGTCAAAGATTTTTTACTATTATCTTTTTAATTCAAAGAAAAAGAAAAGCCATTTCTGGATTTTCCTATTTGTTAGCTATTTTTTCTCTTATTAATTTATTGATTTCTTCTTGTAATTCAGGGTTTTCCAATAAATATTTCTTCACATTTTCACGACCTTGACCAATCTTATTATTATTATAAGAATACCAAGAACCTGATTTGTTAATTATCTCATATTCAACACCTAAATCGCATATTTCTCCCACTTTAGAAATTCCTAGGCCAAAGACGATGTCGACTTCACATTTTTTGAAAGGAGCAGCTACTTTATTTTTCACAACTTTGATTCTCGCAACATTACCTACGATATCTGTACCTTCTTTAATTTGTTCTCCTCTACGGATTTCTAAACGTACTGATGAATAGAATTTTAACGCTCTACCACCTGGTGTTACTTCTGGATTTCCAAACATAACTCCTACTTTTTCTCTAATTTGATTAATAAAGATAGCGATACAATTTGATTTAGATAACGCTCCACTTAGTTTACGCATTGCTTGAGACATCAGTCTTGCTTGTAAGCCAACATGTGAATCACCCATTTCTCCTCTGATTTCAGCTTCTGGAACCAAAGCAGCTACCGAGTCAATTACTAATAAGTCAATTGCTCCTGAGCGGATTAATGCTTCAGTGATTTCTAATGCTTGTTCTCCCGTATCTGGTTGAGACAAGATTAAGGTGTCGATATTCACACCTAAATTTCTTGCATAACCAGGGTCTAAGGCATGTTCAGCGTCAATAAAAGCTGCGTATCCACCAGCTCTTTGTGCTTCTGCTATTGCATGAAGCGCTAAAGTAGTTTTCCCACCAGATTCAGGTCCGTATATCTCAACGATTCTTCCTTTAGGGTAACCACCAACACCTAATGCTGCGTCTAAAGAAATAGAACCAGTTGAAATTGTTTCGATGTCAACGATATTAACATCTCCTAAAACCATTATTGATCCTTTTCCATATTCTTTTTCGATATTTTTAAGTGCTATTTCTAAATTTTTCTCTCTTGTTGAATTTTTTGCTATTGTTGTTTTATCCATACAGCCCTCCTGACCGTGTACCTATGATAAATAGTACCGGTTGCTTTAATTAATTCTTTAAATTTCTTTTAAAATAAATTCTTTGTTCTTGATAAAATAATCAAGTCCAGACCATAAAGTCATAAATACAGATAATGATATTAACACAATACCAATTATATTAATGACTCCCATATCCAAAGGCATAATAAATAGATAGTACATAATTGTTACCATAGTCAACGCAGTTTTATACTTACCTAATTTAGATGCATGAAGAATTTTTCCTTCTCCAACCGCTACTAGACGAATAGAAGTTACGATTAACTCTCTCGCCAGGATAACGAATACTATCCAGAAAGGCATCCACATTGTTTGGGTTCCTAAATAATTTCCTGTATATAAATCACTTAGAATCATCAATGTTCCTAAAACTAATAACTTATCTGCTAAGGGATCCATAAATTTACCAAAAGTAGTTACGATATTTCTTTTTCTAGCAATGTAGCCATCAAAAAAATCAGTTACCGAAGCTAATGTAAACAATACTCCTATTATCAGTAAAGTTGAGTCTCCGATAGCTTGTCTTAAGAAATATAGTATAAAGATTACCGGAATACAAATCATTCTCATTACTGTTAATTTATTTGGTAAATTCATCAGGTTTCTCTCTTTCTTAAACATTTAAATAAATCAAATTATGTCAATTAAATACAGATTATTCTGCTGATGGCATCAATACGTTATGATATACATCCTGTACATCATCAAGTTCATCTGTCATATCTAAGAATTTTTGTAATTTTGCTAAATGATCTTCATCTAATTCAATATAATCATTTGGAATATATGCCACTTGGTCTTCAAAGAATTCAAGTTCTTTTCCTGTTGCTACTAAAGTATCTTTGATATGATCTAAATCACCTGGTTCTCCTGTGATGATTACTACATCTTCATCTGATTCTATATCCGTTACTTCACAATCATTCATCATTAATGCTTCTAAGGCTTCATCTTCTGTTAAACCTGAGAAACTAAGTCTTGAACAATAGTTATATAAATATGATACAGAACCTGCTACACCAATATTACCACCAGTTTTTGTAAAGCAACTTCTTACTTCACCAAAAGTACGGTTTACGTTGTCTGTTAAACAATCAACAATAAGTGTACATCCACCTGGTCCATAACCTTCATATTTCGTTGGAGCATAATCTTCTCCAGCTCCTGCTGTTGTTGACTTCTTAATATTTCTATTAATTACATCTCCTGGTACTTGTGCTTGTTTGGCGCGATCAATAATTCTTTTAAGTGTTAAGTTGCTATCTGGATCCGGGCCGCCTTGTTTTGCTGCCATATAAATTTCTTTACCAAACTTTGAATATATTTTTGATTTCTTTAAACTGGTTTTCTCCATTTTTGATGCTCTTACTTCATGTGCTCTTCCCATTATATTCACCTACTTATATTTTTTTAGTTTTATTTTTTTCTAATTCTACTTTTTTAGCTTTATATAATGATCCTAAAGCTCTTTTAAATGCTGATTTAGACATATGGAAGGTTTGATAGATAATATCAGGTGAAGATTTATCGGTTAACACCATCTCTCCATCATTATCTTCTAAATACTCTAAGATTCTTAAAGCGTCTTCTTCTAGCATTACTTCTTTTTGTTCAATTAATGTAGCTGTGTATTCGCCGCTAGGGTTTCTTTTTAATATTTTCGGTTCGCAAAACTCACCAATACGATAATCTTCACGGAAATTATTTGAATGAACGAAGATTTCATCACCTGCTTCAGAATAAGCAACTAATCCATTTTCAATAAGAAACATAACGTAGGCTCCTACTGTCGCTCCCTCAACTAATGCTTCTCTATCAGGAAATTCATCTGTAATTTGTTTTCTACCTACAATATGTCCAAATAACTTTTCACCTTTTGAAATCATTTTAACAAACATTTTATCGCTAACTTGAGGCCATTTGTTTTTGTTAATGGGTAAGTCATCATAACTTACCATTAAGTCTTTAATCATACCATAATACAAAAATGCACCGTATCTGTGTCCAATTTCAACTACCTCTAGTAGTTTTACTTCGCCTAACATGATAAGCGGTTCTTGGGTTGATGCGGTTTTTCTACCTTGATTGTCTACATATAAAAAGACGTCAATTTCCTCATTTTCTAAATAAGGCTTTTTGGCTTCTTTTTTATGTAAAAATACTTCTTCAACCCCATCTGTCAACAAATATGATATATCTGTTTCTCTAAGGATTTTAAGCGTATTTATTTTTCCTATTTCCATTTAAACACCTCAAAACTTATACTGAAATATTATACCAAAAAAAAAGAGATAAGTCTAGAAATGTTGGCTTATCTCGTATTATTTTAACTTTATTTGTTTTCTTTTTCTAATTCTATCAATTTATGAGAGTGACTTTTGAATCTTCTTGTAAAATCTCTCAATGAAAATTCGTTTAATTTATAGCCAGATTTCGTTGCTTTAAGCACAAAGTCTTCAAATAAATATAGTATCTTTCTCTCTTCATTTGCTTTACAAACAAAGACTAAGTTAAATTCTTTATTGATAACAACGTGTTGAGACAAATATCCAGTACATCTGAAATCTCCAAATGAATTCATCCAAAATTGGTAACCATAACCAAATTTATCATAATCGTTTTCTTGATTATCAGTTTTGATTTGTAAAGAAGTTGCTGCTTTTAAGTAATCTCTAGAAACGACTTGTAAGCCATCCCAATTACCATCATTTAGTAATAGTAATCCAAATCTAGCCAAGTCATGACTAGAAACTTGTAAGCCTGTAGCTCCTAAGCTAATTCCATTTACTGCACGCCAAACTGGTTTTTCCATAGCAATAACTTTATATAGATTTTCATTTAAGAAATCGTTCAAAGAGTTACCTGTAACCTTAGTCACTATCGCTGATAACATAAAACTAGCGAAGTTATTATACATAAAAGTCTCACCAGGTTTTGAAGTCAATGCTTGATTAAAAAATACTTCAAAGAAATTACTATCTGGATTTAAATTAGGAAAAGCATCTTCTGCTTGACCTACAGACATGGTTAATAAATGCTTTACTTTTAACGCTTCATATTCAGGTAAATAATTTTTTACTTCATTCTTAAAGAAAAATAACACATAATCTTCTAAGTTTAACAATGACCTATCTAAGAGAATACCTATTGCGATACTAAGAAAAGATTTCGATACAGAATAAACTTCATCTCTTGTATCTTCCGTATAACCTTCTGCCTCAGCATGAAAGACTTTAGATCCATTTCTTACTAAAAGCAGGGAATGGATATTAAATTTTTCTTTTTCAATCTCGTTAAATAAGTCCACTAATATTCCTTTGTCTAAATTAGCATCCTTAACAGACGCTTTGTTGAATTCTTGTTTGGGAAAAACCATATTTGCCTCCTCTATTTTTTTTAAAATTATATCATAGTTTTTTGAGTTATTTGTGTTGAACAATAAAATCTTTGTAAAATCTTTTTGCTTCTGTTAAAGCAGTTTTTTTGATTGATTCGTTCTTACCATGCATTTTTGATAATTCCTTATTGTTTAGTCTTACAGGTGAGAATCTAAAAGCAGATTCTGTTATCTCAGAAAAGAATCTACAATCTGTACCACCTAACATAATGTAAGGACTAGCAACTGCATCAGGGTAGTTCTTAGCAATGATTTCTAAAAGATACTTGTAAGCTGCATTTGATGTGCTAGAGATCGGAGAAGAATCTCTTCTTTCTGTAATCAAAGCTTCAATGTCAAATTTAGCTGCTAACTTTTTCATTACTTCAAACGATTCATCTACATCTTGGAAGGGTTGAGTTCTTAAATTCGCTATCACATACGCTTCTGAAGGTATCACATTTTCAGCGTTTGAGCCTTTACACATCGTGAAAGCGATAGTTGTTGATAACAACGCTCTACCATAAGAGTTAAGCATTGGTAGTAACGCAGTGATCAATGGTTTAAATAACCAGAAATTTCCAAATAAGAAACGATAGCCAAAACTCATTCTTGGAGCCGCTTTCTTAAAGATATCAGCCACCTCTGGCAACATCTTTGTTTTCATAGGGAAGTTCTTTTCACATTCCGTAATAAAAGCCGCCAGTCTTGCTATCGGACTATTTTTAGGAGGCGTTGAAGAATGTCCGCCTTTACTTCTCGCTGTCAAACGAATATTACAATAGCCTTTTTCAATCACTCCAATCATTGCCATTGGAGTTTTTACAGACGGTAAGGAATCACTAACAATAGCGCCACCTTCATCTAAAACGATATACGGTTTTACTCCGTTTTTCTTTAAATACTCCACAGACTTTAAAGCACCGTCTCCAGAAATTTCTTCATCCGTAGCTGATGAGATATAGATATCTTGTTCCGGTACGAAACCATCCCTTATCAATTCGTCACAAGCTTTAAAGAACGCATACAAAGTAGACTTTGTATCTAAAGTACCTCTACCATAAATCTCTGTATCAGTAACTTTACCTGAGAAAGGTTCAAATTCCCAATCATCCGCATTCGCAGGCACGACATCTTGATGAGCCATTAACACCATTGGTTTTGCATCTGACTTACCAGTCCATTTAAATAATAAAGAACCTCCATCAAAAACCTTTCTATCCATTATCCTAAAAACATTGGGAAACAGTTCTTCCATTACTTTATGAAGTTCTTTAAACTTTCCAATATTATCTAATTCTTTTTGATAAGATATGGTATCTATTTGAATCATTCTACTAAATTCGTTAGCAAAGATTTCTCTTTCTATAGGATCATCTTCTAAAGGGAGCTCCAATTTAGATCTATCTTTTATAATAATTGTATTTACGAAAGCAGCCAATAACAATGCTGCAATTAATCCTAATATAATATATAAAACTATCATCAAAACCTCCTACACTAATTTTTTATCAAATAACACTTTAGAAACAACTATAGTAACTATCGCTGCTAATAAAATAGTAATCATCATATTTGCAATAATAAATTCTGGTGCTACAAATGCTAAAATCACAACAAACACAAGCGGTGCTATCGTTAATTTTAAATTACCCTTGAAGTATTTATATCCTAAAGCACCAAATAAAGCTGAAATGACCCAATTAAATGCAGGAGCTAATACTTCACTTTGTAGAATTGGAGTTAAAGGAATTAACATCACAACTCCTAAAGATAAAATTAATACAGTAGTAATCGACGAAAAAGCAACTGCTAAGGCTGAAATAACTTCATTTTCATCCGTACCTATCTTCGTTCCACATAATTCAGTAGCGTTCATCACACAAGGTACTTTTAAATTCACAAGGTTCCCTGTTATAAAAGCCAAATAAGTAGCTGAAGTTCCTAATAATGGAGAATAAGTCATCATTTCAATTGCTCCGCCAGGTAAGAAAATAATAGATAAAGCTAATACTCCGGTAAACAATTGGCTAAGATTAGGTGCTACACCTGTAATAAGCCAGATCATTACTGGAGCTAAGAACATCACACAGATACCCATGATAGTAAATAACTTACCATATTTATGCATTTCATTTCTATAAGTAGAATTATTCATTAGTAGATACCTCCTAATCCTAGAAGCACAGCGGAAGTCATCCCAATTAACATCGATAAGGTCAACTGAAAGTTTTCTAACCACTTCACACTTTTCTTATTCACTAAGAAATCAAATCCCATCATCGAGAGAAACGATACCACGAAAACAACCAAAGGAACATAGGTACTTCCATTTTCTGAATTATTAACTATTCTAGAAAATGCTTCTCCAAAATAAGCAGCTATCAACCCAATAAATACAGATTGAAATAATAAAGGCCCAAAGCTTCTTCCCTCTTTTTTCGTAGCTTTATCAACCACTTTAGCTTGATATTTTTTAAAGAAGAATAAAGTAAATAAACTTCCCCAAACAATAGCTATCGTCATCGTAAAAGCAATTGTTACAAAATTTTCAACTGTCATAGTCGCAGCTGTTACATCACCAACGGCTGTATCAACTGCCAATAATTCATAATGCAAAGCTCCTAACACTGATAAACGAATCCAAGGCAGTGCAATACCTAGTAAACCAGACATTGTAATAACCCCAATAAAGATACCGATAGAAGGTAGAATACTAAAACTTACTGAAGAAATTACCGCCTTTTTAATACTTTCCTTTTCCATCCCTAATTCTTTTGAATGCTTATAGGCTTTATAAGCAAAAAATAAAGAACCACAAATGATAAATATTGTTACAAATGCGCCAATGCCATAAAGCCACCATGCACCCCTAACCTCTGTAATTGTAATTGCATTAAACATCATTTTCATCATCCTCTCTTGATACTATTTTACAGACTTTTTGCGTTTTTTCAACCACTAAGACAAAATCATTTTTTTTTATTAAAAAAGAGTTGAAATAAATCAACTCAATTTCTTCCAATATTTCTTTAAATATCTTTCTTCTTCTGAAAAAACACAGCCACAATACTTTTGCATATACTGCCCCATATCTTTCGCTTCTTTGTTGCCTTCTCTAAAATAAACTCTTGGATCGATATAAACAAACTCCACTCCAAGTTCTTTTCCTATTTCATAAGCTTGTTGCTTAATTGCCTCATGCTTTTGATAAGGACTTACTAGTAATGTTGAGGTAAAACCATCAAATCCCAGTTCTTTTGCTTTTAAAGCAGTTTGTCTAATACGGTCTAAATAGCACTTATCACAGCGGTTATCTAAATCATCAGCCACCATTTTAACAAATTCTCTTAAGCCATATTCTCCATCAACGATTAAAGGCAATTTTAAAACCTCAACAAATTCTTTCAAACTATTGAGTCTGCTTTTATATTCTTGATATGGATGAATATTTGGATTATACCAATAAGCGGTAACATCATATACATCCTGATCAATTGATTTTAATGTTCCAGTCAAACACGGACCACAGCATACATGTAATAATAATTTCATATTCACTCCTATAAGGTTCTTAGTTTTTCCTTAGCAGGCAAATACTTCATACCCGCTGCTTTTCCAAACAACTCTTTTGCTTTTTGAAGATCTTTCTTTACATAATCAGTTCCTATAAGGTAAAGATTTGCCAATTCATATAATGATTCTCCATCCGCCGGTCTTTTTACTGCTTCTAGTAAGTAATTATATGCAATAAGTGCTTCTTGATCCTTTAAAATCTTATACATTTGTATCATCGCTTTTGTAAACTTATTCTCAGCAGCGAGTTCAAAATAATATCTCGCAATTTTTTTAGATTTTAAATCAAAATTTTCAAAACTATACAGTGTTCCTAACATATACATAGCATAGGTAGTATTGATTTCACTAGTGACAGGAGAATTAATATATTCAAACAATAAATCTCTTATTTGAAGATAAATAACATTCTTCTTTTTATTTGATAAACTAGCATTTGTCACATGATCATAAAGCATTTGAGCATACTTGTATTTCGCGCCTTCATTGTTTGATTCAATTGCTTGCTTAAAAGCTTCTTCCGCTTTTTTAAAATCTTTAGGAACCCCAACACCCTTATCATAAAAAATACCTAACCAATAATTGGCTGTGTTATTCCCTTTCGCCTTTGCTTGTTGCATGTATTGGAAAGCAAGAGCAGGTTTCGCTCCTGTAATTTGATTACGGTAATTCAGTAATCCTATATTAATCAAGGCATTTGTCTCTTGCGCTTTTGCTGCTTCAAAATAATAGTCCTTCGCTCTATTGTAATTGATTTCTACACCATAACCTAAACGATAAATCTCACCTAAGGCATTCATCGCTAAGGCATCATTTCTCGTAGCCGCAACCTCTAATAAATCTTTAGCCTTATTATAATCTTGTTCAAAAGCCTTCGCATACAAATATAGAAAACCAAGTCCACGGTAACCTACTGTCTCATCTAATTTATATAAGATAGTAAAATAAGTCTTTGCTTTTTCAAAGTTTTGCTTTGTTACAGTTGATCCCAAATAATAAGTCATAGCGACTTCTTTTAAGGCTTCAATATCTTTCAGTTTCGCTAATAATTCTAAATAATAGAATTCCATTTCTTTTAAATATAGTTGAGATTTCTTTTTTAAATGAGGATGACTATTATGATATAAACTAATTAATTTCTTAATAGCATGAACATTAGAAAATTCGGAGGCTTTATCTAACCAGAAAAAACCATTTTCATAGTCTTTTTTGAAAGATTTCGCTTCTAAGTATAAACAACCCAATAAATACATTCCCTCAGACACTTTATTATCTGCAGAAAGCTGATAATACTTCTTCGCATCTAATTCGTTTCTACGACATCCTATTCCTTGTTCATAGAATAAGCCTAAACGATGCATTGCCTCACTATCATTTGCAAGAACTGCCTCATTCATATACTTGAAAGCTTTCTTTTTGTTTTTTCTAAAGCCTAAGCCGTTTAAGTACATATCAGAAAGCTTCATCGAAGCTACTGTATATCCTAAATCCTTTGCTTTATTTAAATATTCATATGCTTGTTTAAACTGTTCTTTTTCAATAAAATATCTTCCGACATTGTAATATCCAATAGGATTGTTCAAATCAGCTGCTTTTTTATAATAGGTAAAAGCAAGTTCAATATTTTTCTCTTTTCCTAAACCCTCAAAGTATTGATCTCCTAAATCGTTTAATTGTTTGGGTGTATCGTTTCCAATCATCTTAATACCCCCTTATCTCTAAAAGTGCTGTTTTAGCTAATTCATATCCCGATTTAGCAGCTAAATCGTAGAAAAGTGCAGCTTTAATAAAGGAAGAATCTACTCCTTCACCCAATTCATACTTTTTAGCAATTAAGTAATTCAATTCAGCTTCATTTAATTCTTTATATTTTAATAGTGTTTTAAAAGCCTTCTCAGGAGATGGTTTCACTCCTCTGCCTAAGAGATAACTTTCACTTAAAGCGATAACTCCGGGCAAGTATTTCTCTTTTGCGGCTATTTCTAATAAGGTAATACTATCTTCTAAATTATTATTCTTTATATAAGACAAAGCTGTTTGAAAAATCTCTTCCTTAGAACGAATATCATTCTTCGACTTTGAACCTAAGAATCTAAAATAGTTCATCGCCTCTAAACTACCAGCAGATAAGGCTTTATTTAACCAACTGTATGCATTATCTAAAGATTTCTTTAAGCCTTTTCCTTCTAAATAGAAGGTACCAATTTTATACATTGCATAAGCATTTTGTTTCTTAGTAAGTAAAACATAAATTTCAATAGCTGTTTTTAAAGACTTTTCAACTACAGTTCCTTCTTCAGAAAACTTCGCTATTTTAAGTAAAGCCAATTCACTTTCGTTTTTGGCAGCTGCTTGATAGTATTCAAAGGCTTGATTTAAATCTTTATCGACGCCTCTACCAAATTCAAACAGTATGCCTAACATATAAATAGCATCAGGGTATAAACCTTCCCAAGCTTGTTTAAAGTATTTATAAGCTAAACTATAATCTTGATTTGTTGCATAACCGTTATAATACATCATTCCTAGGTAGTAAGCAGCTTCCGTTTGCGTTTTAGCAAGTTTCTTAAATGCTTGAAACGCATCTTTGTAATTCTTTAAATTGTAATTGTTAATAGCTTCTAATAAAGCGTTTGTAGACATTTTGAGCTCCTTCCATTTATCATTTGATTTTTTTATGTTTTGAATAGATAAATTATTCTATTTCTTGAATAATCTGTGAAAGTATTGAATATAAGAAACACTTCACTTTTTTTGTTGTATGTTTTTGAATATAGTTCTTATATCCTCTTAATTGTTTCTTATAAGCATCATCCGTAATACTCTTTAACTTATAATCCACAATATAGATTATATCATTATATTCGACCATTAAGTCAATAATTCCATGTCTTGCGTATAAATTGCTTTCATCGACAAACTCATATTCTTGATAAATAATCGGAGAAAGATTGAAATCAAAGACTTCTGTTTCTAATAAGCTTTGATATGATTCTTTAATATTCTTTGGTAGTTTTTCTAAAGAAGCATCCAGGTTATTAAAGTCTAAACGTTCTAAATACTTATGAACTTTATTACCATAATCAATCGTGTTAATTGTCTCATCATTAAATAAACTGTATTCTGATTTTGAGAATCTCGATTCATCTATTTCTTTCTTATGAAGGTTGAAATACTTTCTAGTTATGCAGATATTTGAATCACTAATTTGATCAGCTTCTACCAAGTTTTCACTGCTAGTAGCTGTAAAGTGATTATCATAATCAGCAATTTCAGTAGTGGCTAAGACTTTAGTAAACTTATTATACTTCAATCTGAGAAAGTCCTCAACATAGCCATTAACCATTTTTGTATCCTTCGTTTCTAAGTCTTTATAATCCGCAAATAACACTAAGTTTTCTTTCGCTCTAGTAAAGGCAACGTATAATAATCTAATTCTTTCTGAGATGTACTCTTTTTTCGTTTTATCTAAACTTAGGTATCTTAAGAAAGTGTGATTAAATCCTTGATCAAATGCATTGGTAATTAACCCGTATTGCAAATCAAACAAGAAAAAATCTTTATTCTCAGAATAATTAAATTGTTTGTTTAAACCAGGACAGTAAACAACTGGGAACTGTAAGCCTTTTGACTTATGCATCGTCATTAAACTAACCGCTTCTATTTGTGAGTTTTGAAGCGAGTACTCAATATCCCAATCTTTGTTTTCTTCAATTGCATCTAAGTAATCAATTAAGTCAAAGAAAGAAAAACTTTCAAAGCCTTGAATCGTTTTTGCGAAGTAATCTAGTTTCTCTTCTTTTTTTCTTGGATTATCTAAATAACTTATTGATTTATAGATATCTAATTTCCGATAAATAAGTTGAATCAATTCAAAGACAGGTAACTCTTCCGTTAACGATACCAATTCATTTACTAAATTATATAAACCACTAAAAACAATATAGTCATCTAGTCTTACTAAATCTCTTATATTTTCAATTTGTTCATTTGCTAGGAAGCTAATAATTTCTTGGTCCTTTATTTTAAAGACAAATGACCTCGTGACACTATAAAATAGCGCTCTAAAATTAGCACGCAAATAGTCTACATCAATAAAACAATGAACGAATTTTAAGAAATTCGTTAAGAATAACATTTCTGGACTATCGATAAATGGTTCATCACTGTAAAGATTTACAGGAATGTTTTTTTTAGAAAGAATTTCTGATATTTGTTGGAAGTTAGTCTTTCTGTCAATTAATATAGCGATATCTTTATAAGAAATATCTCTAAATGCTCCATCAAAGATTTGATATTTACTGTCAATCTTCGCTTTGATGTCTTCTGCTAGAAGATTTGCTTCCACTAAAGAGTTATTTAATAATTCATCTTCTTCTTTTAGACTTTCTAAATCATACTTAATAAAATCTATACCGTAGTGTTGATTTGGATATTCATTATCGTAAGACTTTAAACCATAGATTAAGGATTGTCCATCTTGGTAATTGATTCCACCAATCTCATCATTCATCACATGATAAAAGGTCTTGTTGATGTCTTCTAATATTTGTTTTCTCGAACGGAAGTTCTCTCTTAGGTTAATTAATTGGCCGTCTTTGCCTTGTTGATACTTCATATAATTATCTAAAAAGTTCTGTGGATTCGCATCACGGAAGCCATAAATAGATTGTTTAATATCTCCAACCATAAATAAGTTGTTATTGGAGATTAAAGAAACAAAGTATACTTGTAAATCATTGGTATCTTGATATTCATCAATCATTATTTCTTTAATTGTTGATTTATATAAGTCACAAATGTCTTGATTATCAACTAACAATGTAGTCGCTAATTCCATAATATCTTGATAAGAATATAGATTAGCTTGTTTTTTCTTTGTTTTTAATCGATTTAAATAGTCTAACGTTATCTCTAAGATTTTTAAGGTATTACCCTTTGTCGATAAAACGCGATTTATTGCAATCTCTTTTGAAGTGATATTTAAATCCTTAACGATTCCTCTTAATTGATCAATACTTTCCTTTACTAATGGATGGAAGTAATCTAAGTCTTCTTTGATATCTTCTTCATTTCTAATACTTGGTTTTCTAACAAAAGCGGTATCCATCAAAAAACTTAGTAAATAATCAAAGTCAGAAGTCATCAAATCAAGATAAAAATTATCCAGAGCAGAAATATAACTAACAATACTGTCTTTGTCATACTTAGACATAACAGTTACTAACTCTTTATAGTTTTGATAAGAGTTATCTCTTATCGCAACTATTTTAGATTTGAATTCTTCAAAATGCTTTTCCATTACGGAATCACTAAAGTATAAAGCATCAAAATCATCTACTATTGATTCATAGTTTGGTATCTTAGACACTTTTTTGGCTAAGTTACTTACTACTTCATATATTAAATCGTCACCTTTTTGAAAATATTCAACAACTAAAGCATCAAAGACTTCATCATGTGATTCATAGTATGATTGAATTGTTTCTTCTAAAATAATTTTTTCCATCGTCATAAATTGGATTTTATCACCAATAGAAATATTACTTGGTAAATCCAATAAATAATGATATTCCTTTACTAGTTTTAAACAGAAAGCGTCAAAGGTTGTGATAATAGCATTATTGATTCGTTTTAATTCCGATTTTATACTGTCTTCTGAATTAATGGCGTCGATAATTCTTGATTTCATCTCAAAAGCTGCGGCTTTTGTGAAGGTTAAGATAATCAACTCGTCGATATGGTTGCCTTTTTTTAGTTTTTCTACTACTCGTTGCATTAACACACCGGTTTTACCAGAACCAGCTCCTGCACTTACTAATATATTATTCCCAAAATCATGAATTGCTTTTAACTGCGTTGGCGTATAATTCATTCTTTCACCTCCGCTTTACGATTTTTATTATAACAAATACCAGCGAAACTACAGTATTCGCAGGATTTAGAGTCTTTTCTAGAACCATAAGCAGGACTTGGATTAATGGCGAATTCACCTAATTTTAAAGAACGAATCATTTCAATGATCTTTTCTTCAATCGAATCATAGATTTCTGTAAAACCACTATCTGTAACTAGTCTTGATCTGGATGAAAGTTTACCTTTAGAAGTGATACTAATACCTTCTAGATTCTCAAGTTCAGGGTTAAAAGAAGAAAGAATTTCTTTATCCTCTAAAGCAACACCTTTCATCCTATAGTTCTTAAGAACTGCCTCCGCTTCAAAGTTATATCTTCCTATCGATGTTTTTTGATAAAAGAATCCCACAGGTATTACTTTGGAATCATTTAGGTTTTGATATGCATACAAGTAAAGTGGTAATTGAAGCTGTTGGTCTTTTTCGAATTTATCAAGTGAGAAATCTTTATCTCCTAGTTTATAATCAATTAAAACAACATACTCTCTTAAATCTTCACCTACTCTAATCATTACTTTATCAATAATACCAGAGATTTCAAAGTCTTGATCATGCTTAAAAGGAAATCTAAATGGATATTCCAATAAGATTTTCTTAAAAGCGGTTTGTTGATGGAAATCTCCTATGATTTTAAGTAATACATCTAATTCTTTTTTAATCGCTGTTTTAAATACTTGTTCCTTATAGTGAAACTCCTCAGGGAAGTCTTTATCTTCATCTACTAGTTTATAGTAATCAACACTGGTATCAAGCGTAAACGCTTCTAATACCTTATGAGTTAGTGTGCCTAAATATTGACTGATGCTTGTTTCAAATGGTTCTAGTTTTAGTAAGTTTTTTAGTAAGAACTGAAATTGACAATCCATATATGTTTCTAACTTATAAGCAGTAATTGATGGATTCTTTTTTAGTAAAGCGAATAAATCACTTCTTTGAATACCAGTGAAATCATGACTGTAATTTTTGATAAGACGATGAAAATCAAAGTATAAATTATTATAGTTTTGATGTCTTAAAAAGAAAGTTTTGAAGTCATAATTTGTTTTCGCAAACTCTAATTGCGTTAACGCGTTTAGATAAGTAAAATCTTTTACGATATATTGGTAGTCTTCTTCTGTAATCTCACGCTTTAAATCAAGAGTTGCAATACGGTTTTCTTCCTCGGTAAAGTTAGTGAACACTAAAGAGAGATGCTCTATATTTCTAATTAAGTTACTATAGTATAAATGATAGTATTCATTTAACAAAGTATCCTCTAAGTAATCTATTTCTTTTAAGTCTTCTTTGCTGAGGTAATGACTATTAGTAGCGGTTTTCGGTAAAGAGTTATCTGAATAGTTCATCAGAATGTAGTGTTTTTCTGGACTGTAGCTAAAGTCATCAATAGGATAAACATTGATGCAATCCGTGTATCTTTTTTGACTGATTGTATGGTTATTTAATATAGCCATTAACACATCAGGATTTTTCTCTAGATCTTTATCTAAATAGTTATTATATATTTGGATAAGAGAAGATAAATATATACCATCTTTCTTAGATTTGACTAAGTTATTTAAATAGTTTTTAGAGGCAATAAATCCTTCATTTTGTAGAATTCTTTGAAGCTTGATTACTTCTGGATATGAATTGAGCTTAACAGATTTATTAATAGTAACTGGAACGAAAGCATCTGAGAATATTTTTAATAGATTATAGTCATCTTCTGAACTAGAATTAAGAATGACAATATCATTAATAGATACTCTATCTCTTAATAGTTGTATCACTAATTCATAGACACAATAACTTGCTTCTAAATAAGAATCTGTTTTATAAAGTTTTATTGGGTTTAATGATTGTTTTTCTAAAGGAAGATTGATTACTTCTTTTGCTTTAATAAAACTAGCGATTGGCATTTGATTGATTGTATAGATTGTTTTACCCTCAAAACAATCTAATAAAGAGCTATCGATAATCTCATGTTCTAGCAATTCATTTTTAATGTCTACTAATTGTTTTAATTTATTTGATTGATAGTTTTTAGTTATATCAATATAAGGTAGATAAGCTTTCAAACGATTACTCAAGTCCAATTTAATAGAGAAATGCTCTAACAAATAGAAATAGTAAGCATGATTAAAGTCTAAGAAGTTATGGAACATATTAAAAAAGAATAAATTAAGAAAAAGAGATTTTTGATTTAAACTTTTCAAAATCTCGAATTTATCCTGCTTTGTGGAAAATATGAAACTGTTATTCTTTATTTTCTCTATCTCCAAATTATTCGCCTCGCTTATTTAATATTATAGCACAAAAGATAGGGTTTTTAGAATGCTTTTCTAAAGATTTCACTAAAAAAAAGAGTTGAAATTAATCAACTCTTTTTCTCTTCTATGTTCACCCCGAGTTTTACAGTTGTAGTGCTAAGACATCTCCTTTGTAGACCAAATAAATTTTTGGAAGCCTATTTGAGGGCT